>CAZTHV010000084.1:4507-11293 GCA_964613165.1 uncultured Marmoricola sp. | reverse complement strand
CCTGTGCGCCGATGACGATGGTGTAGTTGGCGAAGTTGTGCGCTCGCGGGTCCCAGGCCCCCTGGTCGACGCCACGGAAGAGACCGAGCAGCCGCAGCGGGTCCAGACCCCGGCACCAGGCGACGCCGTGCTCGCGATAGGTCGGGAAGACGTAGTCCTGCGGACGCAGCGCACGACCGGAGCCGACCTGGGCGGCCTCCTGGCCCAGCAGCTGGGCCCACAGCCCGAGCTCGCCATGGCGCTGCAGTGCGGTGGCCTCCACGTCGAGCCGTCGGACCAGGACCATGTCGCGGTAGAGGCCGCGGACGACCTCCGCCTCGTCCACTGTCCCCATCTCGGGGCCTATCTCGGGGCCCGGCTCGAAAGCGAACTCCGGGTGCTCGACGCGCTCGCCCTCGGGAGTGAGCAGCTGCACCAGCTCCGGTCCTCCGTCGGCCTGCGAGGGGCCGAAGACCTCGACCAGGTCAGGGCCGAAGCGCTCGGCATGGTGGGGTGCGGGGCCACTTGGGGCGGGTCCGTTCACGGGCGTCTCCTCTGCTGCCGTCGGCATGGCCGGGGTCGCCGGCCTGACCGTGGTGTCGTGCATGGTCGGCGTCACCGGCGTACGGGTGGCGCCTGTGACGCAGAGCACAAGGATGCTCCCAATGTACTCAAGCCCCATCGAGGCCACCTAATCCGGATGCGAGCGCCGCGGGCCGGGTGGGAGCATGACTGGCGTGGCAGGGCTGGCAACGAGACGCGCGCCGGTCGGCCTGGTGCTCGGCGCCCTGCTCATCGTCTATCTGGTGTGGGGCTCGACCTACCTCGCCATCCGGGTCACGGTCCGCGAGATGCCGCCGCTGGTGGGCATGGGCACGAGGTACGCCGTCGCGGCAGTGCTGCTCGGCACGGCGCTCGCGCTGCGCGGTGGTCTCCGCCGGTTGCGCACGACCCGCCGCGAGCTGCTCGGCTGCGCATTCCTGGGGCTGATGCTCCCGGTGCTCGGCAACGGCGTGGTGGCGGTCGCGGAGTACCGCGGGGCCACCTCGGGCGTCGCCGCGCTGCTGGTCGCGGTGACCCCGCTGATGATCATCGTCTTCCGGGCCCTGGCACGCGACATGCCCCGGCCGCTGACCCTGCTGGGGGTGCTGCTCGGCCTGGTCGGCGTCGGCTACCTCATCCTCGCGGGCCGCGGCGGACCCGACGCGGTGCCCGTCGGCGCGACCCTGCTCGTGGCCATGGCGGCGACCTGCTGGGCCTTCGGCTCCTGGATTCAGGCCTATCTGACCCTGCCCGCAGACGCCTTCGTGATGACGGTCCACGAGATGTGGACCGGCGGGCTCGTCCTGACGCTCTCCGGGCTGCTGGTCGGCGAGCGGGTGGACCCGCTCGCGCTGAGCGGGCAGACCTGGTTCGCCTGGGCCTACCTGGTCGTCTTCGGCTCCGCGGTCGCCTTCACGGCGTACGTGTGGCTGCTGGCCCACGCGCCCATCTCGCTGGTGAGCACCTATGCCTATGTGAACCCGGTGGTCGCGGTGATCCTCGGCACGCTGATCCTCGACGAGGCGATCACCCACGCCGTCCTGATCGGCGGCGGCGCGATCGTCGTCGCGGTGGCCGTGGTGATCAGCGTCGAGCGGAGGCCGAGGAGTCCTGACTAGGCCTGGAGCCACGCTAGGAGATGAGCCGAGCCGGCCGGGATCCCCTCTGGTCCACGGCCGGCTCGGCTACTCAACGGCTCAGCGTTCGCCGCGCCGCCTGCGGCTCAGCAGCAGCACTCCACCGAGGAGCACCAGGCCCACACCGCCGTACAGCCAGAGCGAGGCAGGTCCACCGGTGTTCGGCAGCCCCTTGGGCGGCTTCACCTTCGGCGGCTTGACCACCGGCGGGTTCACCACCGGCGGCATCGGGGGTGAGACCTGCGGCGGGGTGTAGCTGGTCGTCTCGCACAGCGTCGCCTCGGCCTGGGCACTCGCCCGCGCGATCTGTGGCTGCTCCGCCGCCACACACTCACCACCGGTACCCGGCTTCGGCGTCGCCACGTTGTGGATCGTCCGGTTCCAGGCGTCGGCGTTGATCGTGACCTGGTAGGTCAGCGTCACCGACTCCTCCGGCGCCAGCACCAGCCCAGCACCGGTCCAGGTGATCGCCCTGGCCGCAGCGTCGTACGTCGCGGAGCCAGCCGAGGGCGTGATCGCCGTCGGTGCGCTGGTGCTGGTGACCACAGCGGCCATGTTGTCGACGACATCGAACGCACTCAGCACAGCGCCGTTGTCAGAGTCGTTGGTGACCGTCAACTCGTAGGTCACCACCGTCCCCGGCTGCACCGTCTGGCCGTCGTAGTCGCTGGTCTTGGCCAGCCGGTAGTGCGGGGTCAGGTGAGTCGTGCCGCACTCGCCCTCGACGCACTCACCGCCGGTGTTGTCGACCGGAGTCGCGACGTTCTTCAACGTCACGTTCCAAGCACCCTCAGCGACCGTGACCGTGTAGGACAGCGTCACCGAATCACCCGCAGCCAGACCCAGCTTCTCGCCCGACTCGGTCGACCAGGTCAACGTCTCCGCATCAGCGGTGTCGTCGTAGCCGGTCTCGGTGTTGCCCGGAACCGTGCCCACAGTCGGCTCGGTCTCCTCGACGTGATCCATCACACCCGACAAGTCATCCTTGACCGCGAACGAATCCAACACCGCACCATTGGTCGAGGTGTTCTTCACCGTCAACGTGTACTCGACCTCATCACCCGGCACCACCGTCGAACCCGTCGGCGGCACACTGACCTTGGTCAAGCTGTACGACGGCGTGACATGCGTCGTGGTGCAGTCGCCCGGCTCCTCACACTCACCGCCGGTGTTGTCCTCCGGAGTCGCGACGTTCTTCAACGTCACGTTCCAAGCACCCTCAGCGACCGTGACCGTGTAGGACAGCGTCACCGAATCACCCGCAGCCAGACCCAGCTTCTCGCCCGACTCGGTCGACCAGGTCAACGTCTCCGCATCAGCGGTGTCGTCGTAGCCGGTCTCGGTGTTGCCCGGAACCGTGCCCACAGTCGGCTCGGTCTCCTCGACGTGATCCATCACACCCGACAAGTCATCCTTGACCGCGAACGAATCCAACACCGCACCATTGGTCGAGGTGTTCTTCACCGTCAACGTGTACTCGACCTCATCACCCGGCACCACCGTCGAACCCGTCGGCGGCACACTGACCTTGGTCAAGCTGTACGACGGCGTGACATGCGTCGTGGTGCAGTCCGCGGGCTCGCACTCGCCACCGTCTCCACGGGTGACCGCGTTCTTCAGGGTCACGTTCCACGCGTCGGAGTTGACCTTGACCGTGTAGGAAGCGGTCTTGGGAGTCGCGCCGAGCGTGGGGATCGTCCAGGTCAGCGTGTTGCCGGTCTTCACCAGACCCTGAGCGGCCAGATCCTCCTGGCTGGTCTCGAACGAGGCATGGTCGAGCACGTCCGTCAGGTTGTCGTAGATCACGACGTCCTTGGGGTCGGCCCCACCAGTCTTCTCCGCGTTCAGCGTGTAGGTGATCGTCTGCCCAGGCACGACCGTGGAACCAGAGATCGGGTCGCTGGTCTTGTGCGCGACCCACTCACCCTCGTTCGGGCACAACGTGGCAGTCGCCGTGTCGGTGCCCAGGGCGGTGTCCTCGTCATCGCCGAACACCTTGGCCGTGTTGATGAACGCCTCGCACTCGGTGCCATCGGTCCTCACCGTGGTGGAGTACTCGAAGTCCCAGCTTGGAGCTCCGGCCCCACCATAGGTCTTGGTACCCAGCAGCACCGGGTTGGCCGGATCCGTCTTGTCGTCGTAGACGCTGACCTGCTTGTCGGTCTCCTCACCGATCGTGAAGGTCACGTCCTCGCTCACCCCACCCAGCGTGCTGGTGGCCGGCACCTGGTTGACCGGGTTGGCTCCCGGCGTACCAGTGATCGTGCAGGTGTAGTCGATCTCCACCGACTCACCAGCCGGCACCGAGACATCCTCGAGCGGGAACGGTTCGTCGTCGCTGGTCGTGCAGACCGCGGTCGCGTCGCCACCCAGATTCGGCACCTCGTCGACATCGGTCGTGATCGCGCCCACCGACGCACTGTTCGGGTTGGACACCGTGATCGTGCCCGACATCCGGTAGTTGCTGTCGACGGGAGCCTTCTGCTCCAGCGTCACCTTGTAGTCGAAGGCGGCACTGTAGGCGTCGACGTTCTTCGTGGCCGAGTCGACCCAGTTGCCCTCAGCGTCCTTGATCTTCTTGACCAGGCTCCACTGGTAGGCGCGGTCGAACTTGGCATCCACCCTCTTGGTGACGCTCAGCTTCCCTGGCGCACACACGGTGACGTCGACTTCATCGGAGTCGAGCTGGTCGCCATCAGCAGACTGCGCCAGGTAGGCGGTGTTCTTCACCGGGACGCACTTGCCGGGCTCGCCCTCCAGCGTGAGGTTGTAGGGGAAGGTCTGCGGACCGTTGTCCCAGTCGGCCTGACCCAGCAGCACCGGGTTCTCCGGGTCGGTCTTGTCGTCGTAGACGTTGATCGTCTTGTTGACGGCGTGGGTGTCGTCCACCGTCCAGTCCGCCTCGGTGACCGACACACCCTTGCTCGCACTGTGCGCCGGGCTCGCGAACGCGGAGTCCCACTCCACACTCGCGGTGTTGGTACCGACGTGCGAGGGCTGGGAGGTGAAGGTGCACGTGTAGGGGTAGGTCTTCGACCCGACCACCGACCCGGCCTTCTTCGGCACAGACAGCCCACCACTCGTATCCACCACGCAGGTGCCACCGCCGCTGAAGACGTCACTCACCTGGGTGAGCGTGACATCCGCGAAGTCGTTCGGGTTGGACACCGTGATCTCACCCGACATCACCCAACCGATCTCCTGCGAGCCGTTCGGGGTCGCCGTCACCTGGTAGGGAACCGTCACCGTCCCGTCCTCACCCACGGTGAACGTGGGGGTGAACAAGCACACAGCGGGGTCTACACCCTCCGGGCAGACCTTCTTGTCGATCTTCCACAGATAGGACTTGGTGATCTTGCCGATCACGTTCTTGGTGACGGCGAGGTCGGCACCCACGCAGAGCTTGGCCTTGGCCGTGTCGGAGTCCAGGACCGCCTGGCCGCTCTTGACCGCAGCGGTGTTGGTGTCCCAGTCGGTGCAGGTGCCCGCGTTGGCGGTCAGCGTGCGGCTGTAGAGGACCTCGGTCTTGGTGCCGGCCGAGGACCAGGTGATGATCGCGGGCAGGGCAGGGCCGGAGGTCGGCGGGCCGGTGAGCTTGTCGTCGGTCAGCGTGACCGTCTTGTTGGTGGAGGCATCCTCGACGAAGGCGAAGGCCTTGGTCACCGAAGCGGTGCCGTTGCCGGGGTTGGCGGCGTTGACGTCGTTCTGGTCCTTCGGGTAGGCCGCCTTGCTCCACGTCACCGTCGCGGCGTTCTGACCACTGGTCGGCGTGCCGGTGACGACGCAGGTGTAGGAGTAGTTGTTCGCCCCCGGTGCGACGTCGACCTGCAGGCCCGGAGTCGCCAGGTCCTTGTCGGCGACGCCCGGGAAGGCGCAGGCCCCGACATCAGTGGCGTCGGAGAGCGTGGCCCGCATCGTCCGACCGGCACCGTTGGGGTTGGTCACCGTCACCACCCCGCTGAGGCGGTAGTTGTCACGGGTCTGGTCACCCTGGGTGAGCTCGACCTTGTAGTCGAAGCTGCCCTGGCCGGTCGCGCCGCTGGCGGCCACGCTCTTGGAGACCTGGTCGACCCAGTTGCCCTCGTCGTCCTTGACCTTCTTGGTGATCGACCAGGCGTAGGAGGCGTCGTACTTGGCGACGACGGTCTTGTCGATCTGCAGGTCCGACCACGGCTTCGGGTCGTTGAAGGTCAGCGTCGCGGTCTGGCCGCTCGAGACGGTGGTGGTCTTGGTCCTGTCCGCCGTCGGGGGCAGCAGGAAGCCCGGCGGAGCTGCGGTCTCCTCGACCGTGTAGGTGCCCGCGAGAGCGTTCGCGAAGGTGTAGGTGCCGTCGGCGGCGTCTCCGCCGGTGCCCTCGGTGATCGTGACGTTGCCGGTCCCGGTGGCCGGGTTCGGGGTCACCTTGAAGGTGGCACCCGAGACCAGGGCGTTGGTGTCGGCGTCGCGCTTCTCGATCTTCAGGGTGCCCTTGGCCTGGCTGTTGGTCACCGTGCAGACGACATTGCTGCCCGACTTGATCCCGGTGACCGTGAACGTGCCGGTGCCGTAGTTGACGCCGGTCGCGGTGCCGCCGGTGCAGGTGACGTCGGTCATCGACCAGCCGGCGTTCTGTTGCTGCGTCGTCTTCTTCTCGGTGATCGTCACGTCGGTGGTGGCGGTCTTGTTGTTGAACTGGTAGCTCCACGACGCCGAATTGGTGGTCTTGTCGCTGTTGCCGGCGGTCGGGGAGATCGGGGACCCTCCGCTCGCCGCGGTGTTGGCCGCGTTGAAGGTCCAGCCGGCTACGTCAGTGCCCGCCGGGCCACTGGCCGGCTCGGTGTCCTTCTTGATCGTGATGCTGCCCTGGCAGGTCAGGTCGTTGGCGATCCCGGCGAGTTGCTTGCCCAGATCTTCCCAGTCGCCGATGAACGCGTGGTCTTCGTCGGAGATCGCCTGCAGGTTGAGCAGACCGGCATCCTTGACGCTGGCCTTGTTGATGGCACCCACGCCCACCGTGATGATCTGGGTGTTGGTGTTCTTCAGCTCGTTGGCGGAGAGAACCGCCTCCTCCATCGCCCGGAACCTGACGTTCAACAGCCCGCTCCCGGTAGCCACGCTGAGGTTGGGCGCCCCGTCGGTGACGAAGAGG
>CAZTHV010000084.1:0-4497 GCA_964613165.1 uncultured Marmoricola sp. | reverse complement strand
GAGGACCACGTCGTAGGGGTGGGAGGACTGCCCGGACGCCTTGTCGCCGTTCACCGCCTGCAGACCGCGGTCCCAGTCGGTGCCGCTCTGGAAGCCGGTGCCGTTGCGGATGTTGTTGACGACGTCGCTCTTGACACTCGAGGGAGTGGCCACCGCGCCAGCGCCAGTTGGCCTGAACTTAGTGCCGCTGGTGCCGAAATGGAACACGCCCACACGAGTGTTGGAGCTCGTTCCCAGCTGAGTGAGGAGGGTCTCAACCCCGTCGGCGTAGGGACCGCTGTAGTCGGGATCGCTACCGTTGACGCCGGTGATCGAGGTGGACTTGTCCAGCACCAGCGCGATGTTCAGATTGGCGTTGCACTGCACGTTGGGCGTCCCATTCCTGAGCGCATTCACCAGGTAGCCACCAGAGCGGTCGCCGTTGCTGTTGGTGTTGGCGTCCCTGGCCCTCAGGGGCGTGTTGGCGGTGCTGTCCCAGGGCAGCGCATACGCCTTCGTCGGCATGCTGATCGTGGACGTTGAGGTCCCGTTCAACGGCGGCGTCAGACCGGGGTACGGGTTCTCCCTCACCACTTCAGAGACACCGCCGGTGCCGAGCGATCCGAGGGCCAGCGTGTCCGCGGGCGCCGAGGTCTCCACGATCCAGAACCGCTTGTTGTAGTTGGCGCCGCCACCACCCCCGCTGCCGGTGTTGGGGATGGTGATCTCGCACCAGTTCTGCCCAGAGGGGATAGTGCAGAACGGAGCGTTCGACGGGATCGCCGGCGGCTTCGATTGATTGTTCTGGTATTCCACCGCCTTGAACGTCGCGCCCTGCACGTACGAGTTCGCGCTCGAGCGGAGGGTCTTCTTGGTGACCCGAATCTTGGTCGGATCCGACGCCGCCTGCGCCGTCACCAGACCACCCAGACCGCTCAGCGGCGTGGCGGTCCACGACGGCTGCTGCGTCGGCTCACCGGACGGCGCGTCGGACTCGTCGGCGTCCGGCGAGGGGGCCTCGGAGGGCGCGGGCGAGGTGTCCTCGTCCCCACTGGTGTCGCCCTCGCCCTGGCTGCTCTTGTCGGCGCCCTGGTCCGCCGCGGGGCTCTGCTCCGGCGCCGTCTCGTCACCGGAGTCGGCCGCCTGCGACACCGGCGCACTGGGCTGGTCCGCGGACTGGTCGTCGGCATAGGCACTGACCGACGTCATCGACACGATGAGCGCCATCGACGCCAGCACGGCGACGAAGCCGCCGGCGCGACGATGACGCCGTGGCAGATCGCCCAAAGCCGCAAGGAAGCCAGAACGCGCTGAGCTGGTGGACCGACGTGCCTTCATGAGTTCCCCCCGGAACAGTGCTCCTCCGGGGCTGTCTGGATCACGCCGATGCCGCCCCCGGAACGACTATCGCGCTTCGTAGTAGAAGGCCCGGGGCGCGAAACCGCCAAATACGACAAACGTTGCGGTCTAGCCCAGACGATCCCGCCCGCCGGCGCCACTAAGTCGCCGAGCGGAGAACAAGGGCGCAATCGGTCTAGACCATCGCCAGCCGGGTGTCCGGCGCCTCAGGCACAGCGGCGGCCCGGCCCGGCGACCCGGGCCCTCCTGGTTCGGCTCCCATCCCTCCGAGAAGCAAGATCCCTCCGCCTCCACCCGGAGACCGCTGTGTCGATATTTGAGAAAAATAGCGAGATTATATTGACATCCCGACAAAGTGCCCGTTGACTCGGACATCGCCGGTCGTCCGATCCCACCGTGGAGGATCCTGTGGCTTCCTCGAAGCACCTCGCCCTGTTCCAGACCACTGGTCCCGCCACCACCGAGGCCAGCGAGCAGCTCGTCCACACCCTGGCCCGGCGCTGGCAGGAGGAGCGCCCCGATGGGCTCGCCCTCGACGGCCTCGTGCTCGGCCAGGTCGACGAGCCGATCTCGCCAGGTCCGCCGGTCGCTCTGACGGCCCAGTGGTGGAGTGACGACAGCACCGAGCCGCTCCTCGCCTTCTTGACCGCCGGGATGCCCGATCTGCGTCCCTCGGTGTGGACCGTCCACGAGCACGTCTACCGACGGCCCGCGGAGCGCCTGAGCCCGGGCCCCGCGCCGGACCGGATCAACCTGTTCGGGACCGCGCGCCGCCGCGACGACTTCACCCACGAAGCGTTCTTCGACTACTGGGACCAGGTGCACGCTCCGATCTCCTCGGCTGTGCCGGGCCTGGGCGGGTACGTCGCCTCTGAGGTCCGGGAGGTGCTCGCGGGCGAGCTGCCCGCCGACGGGTTCATCGAGCTCTGGTGGCCCGACCGGGCGACGTTCACCGCCTCGGGCGACTCACCTCAGCAGATCGCCGCCTGGGCCGATGTGGCCAACTATGCCCGGACCGACGGCTCCTTCTGGCTCACCCATGAGCACGTGCTCGTGCCACCTCCCGACACCGGGCCGGGATCGCACGATGCCGGGCGTGCCTGAGGCCCGTCAGCATCATCTCGGTGGAGGACTGATCGCCACCGTCCACTCCCTCCCTGAGGGAGATGCTCGGCACGTGAGAGTCACCGATCACATCTACGAGGATGGGAAGCGCCATGACCTGGCCGCCCTCGATCACTTCCACAGCATCGGCGTACCGTCCGGACTGCTCTGAGCGCGAGCCCGCGAGACAGCCATGACCCTGACCGAAGTCTTCGAGTATCCGTTCACGCGTGTGGATCCGGTGCTCGGCGACCACGTCGACCCCCCGAGCCTGGCCATCTACGAGACGCTCCTGACCAAGGGAGCCACCGGCCAGCCGGCTCCCGGGCTCGCCGACCTCTGGAGCGTGTCGCCCGACGGGCTGCGGTGGACCCTGAGGCTGCGCCCGGGTGCCCGGTTCCACTCCGGTGCGCCCTGCGACGCGGCGGCCGTCGTCGCCGCGCTGGAGCAGTGCCGCTGGGGCGACGGGTTCACCCGCCAGATCTGGTACTGGGACCCGGTCGACACGGTGACCGTCGTCTCCGCCGACACGCTCGCCCTCGATCTTCGCCATCCCTGCCCCAGGCTCCCCGTGCTGCTCTGGGGGAGCCACACCGCCATCGCCAATCCGGCGGCACGGCTCGCCCACCCCGACGACTACGGCCGCACCGTCGCCGACGGCACCGGACCGTTCGTGCTGGCCGACTTCGGCGAGCACGAGGTAGTGGCCGCGCGCCGTACCGGCGGTGCCGTGCCGACCCAGCTCATCCGCTGGCTCTCCCGCTCCGAGCCGGACGCGCGGCGGCAGCTCCTGCGGGACCCGGCGGTCGACATCATCCGCGACGTCGATCCGGGCTGGGTCGATCCCGATGACCCCGAGTGGCGTCTGGTCGCCTATCACGAGAACTCCCAGTTCTACCTCGCGTTGAACTGGCAGGACCCCCGCGGCTTCGGGCGGGTGGAGCTCCGGCAGGCGTTGGAGGCCTACATCGACCGGGACGAGCTGGTCGCCGTCGCTCTGGAAGGGCGAGGCGATGGCCGCCGCTCCCCGATCCCCTGCGCGGACGAGTTCGCGGGCGCCTACCCGTCCGCCGCCCACCCACCGCTGCCCTTGGGCCTGGCCGAACGACAGCTCGACGACCTCGGCTGCCTGCGGGGCGCCGATGGTCTGCGGACGCAGGACGGCCGCGAGCTGATCGTGGACTGCGTCGTCCAGGACACCCCGGTCTTCCGCCGGATCGCGGAGCTGCTCTCCACCCAGCTGAGCCGGGCCGGAGTGATGCTCCGGCTGCGGTACGTCACGGTGTTCGAGGACTTCTACAACGCCTGCGCCGCGGGTCCCGCGGCCTTCTTGTCCAAGTGGCTGTGGGGCGACGCCATGGAGGCCACGGCTGGATTCAGCCGCTCCGACTGCGACGCGGACAGCGGCGGCAACTGGCAGCACGCCCGGAGCGCTCGGCTGGACACGGCCTATGACGCCTTCCTCCGCGGGGCCACGGCGACCGAGCTGACCCACGGCAGCGCCGTGGTCCAGCGCACGTTCATGGAGGAGCTTCCGTACCTGCCGCTGTGCTCCCCGATGGAGACCTATGCCGTTCGCCGGAACGTCACCGGCTTCGAACCGGTCCCCCGGACCCTCTATCCGCACTACCGGCAGGTGCACAAAGGCAACCGAAGGAGAGACCGAGGATGAGCGATGAGCTGGCCTGGCTGAGCGCGGGCGAGCTGGTACGCCGATACGCGGACCGCGACCTGTCGCCCGTCGAAGCGACCCGGGCATGTCTGGATCGCATCGACGAGAGCGACCAGGCGGTCAACGCCTTCGCCCTCGTCGATCCCGAGGCGGCGATGGCCGCTGCGCGAGGCTCCGAGGAGCGGTGGCGGCAGGGCGTCCCCCGGGGGCCACTCGAGGGCGTCCCGGTGTCGGTCAAGGACCTGTTGCTGATGACCGGCTACCCGACACGGCGCGGGTCGCGACTCACACCTCCGAGCGCCCCGGCCCAGGAGGACTCCCCTGCCACGCAGCGCCTGCGCGACGGCGGTTCCGTGATCCTGGGCAAGACGACGACTCCGGAG
>CAZTHV010000083.1:897-11336 GCA_964613165.1 uncultured Marmoricola sp. | reverse complement strand
ATGAAGTGCGTGTTGATGACACCCGAGACGCTCATCCAGCCGCGGGCGATCTCCTCGACCACCAGCGCGTAGGTCAGCAGCGACTCCCCCAGGCCGCCGTACTCCTCGGGGATCGTCAGCCCGAACACCCCGAGCTCCTTGAGACCGTCGACGATCTCCTGCGGGTAGGTGTCGGAGTGCTCGAGCTCCTGCGCCACCGGGATGATCCGCTCGTCGACGAACTGCCGGATCGTCCTGAGGATCTCTTCCTGGATGTCGGTGAGGCCTTCGGTCTCGCAGAGGCGACCCATGCTGTGTGTCCTTTTCGAATGACGGATCAAGAGACCCGCGGGTTACCAAGTACTCACGCAGGCTGCGCTCAGATTACGTCAGTACGGCGGCCTGACGATCCGTCGAGTCCAGGGAAATCGTGTGGCAATTGCCTCACGGAGACCGGGGACCGGGCGCTCGCGGACCTCGTCGAGAGCCCGCTGCAGCTCGCCGCGCTCGGTGCGCAGCTCGCGGACGTCGTAGAGCATCCGCCCTGCCAGAGCGGTCGCCACCTCGGCCACCTCGCCCTCGGTCACCGAGTCGACCAGCCGGCGCGGCGGCAGCTCGTCGGGCACCCGGAGGTCCTCCAGGTCGCCGATCACGTCGTACCCAGCGGACCGCACGTGCTCGATGGCGGCGGCCGCTCGCTCACGGCACTCGGCGACGACGTCGCCGGTCGGCCAGTACTTCTCCCCCGGCCGGATGGCCAGCCGCTCGTCGGCCAGGAAGGTGCGGATGTAGACCCCGCGGTCGAAGGGCCGCTCGAACTCGGGCGTGTGGATGTGGTCGTTGATCCGGCGCAGCGTCTCGGCCTCGACCACTCCCATCGACGGGTTGGCGAAGGTCATCGAGAGGTCGAAGCTGTCCGCGTCCAGGCCGATCAGCCCGGCGAAGCGGCGCCACAGCGTGTCCTTCGGCTCGGTCGGGCGCGGCATCGGGATGACGTGCATCCGTCCGGCCGGCACCGTCGGTGCCCAGCGCTCCAGCACCAGACGCAGGTCCAGGGTGCGCCAGTTCCACACCGACATCGAGCTCTCGGAGACCTCGGCGGCGGCGAACTCCGCCATCGTGCGGGTGTCCCGGTTCTTCAGGCTCTCCTGCCAGCCCCCGGAGTAGAGGCCGACGCTCTCCCGGGCGGTGACGATCAGGTGCACCTCCGCGGGCGCCAGCGCGGCCACCATCGCGGCAGCCTGCTCGGGCGCGGCCCCGGCGAAGAACTCGTGGCTGATCAGCGCGGTGCCCTCCCACGCGGCGATCTCCTCGCGCAGCACGCTCCAGGACTCGCGCACGCGCTCGTCGTACGTCGCCAGGTGCGGGTCCTCACGGACGATCCGGGTGGTCCACAGGTGATCGCGGCGCTCGCGGCCGGGCAGCAGCACGCCCTGCTCGCGCATCCGCTCCCGGTCCGCCCACATCACCGTCTGCAGGTAGGTGGTGCCGGTCTTGGGCAGACCGAGGTGGATGAAGACCTTGTCGGCCAACTCTTAGAGTCCTTGCTCGTACTTCGCCAAGGCCGCCTCGATCCTCTCGCGGTCCTGCGAGGCGAGCGGCACCATCAGCTCCTGCAGCAGGTCGACCAGCTCGGCGACACGGACGTTGAGCTGGCGGCACTCCTGGACCTCGGCCTCGAGCTCCTGGATCCGGTCGAGCAGCTCGGGGACCAGCCCGCCGGTGGCTGCGCCGGCGACCTTGCGGGCGGCGCGGCGCCGGAAGCTCTCCTTCACCTCTGCCATTGGGCCACCCATCGTGTCGTCTCCTCGCTGCTGTCGCGGTGAACGATAACCGCTCCCCGCTCGGCCAGCTCGGCGGTGATCACGTCCTCGCCGATCTGGTCGTCGCGCGTCTCGAGGTACAGCCGTCCGCCCTCGCGCAACGCCATGTCCGCGAACCGCCAGGTCGCCTCGCGCGCCCGCGCGGTGACCTCGTCGACCAGGTGCCGGCACAGGATCGCGCGGGGGCCGGGCGTGTGGGCGAGCCGCGAGCCGGTGGCCAGCCAGGAGCGCAGCGAGTTCAGGTTGAGCAGCCGGACCTCCAGATCCAGGCCCTCCTCGGCAGCCACGGCCTGCACCGCCTCGCTGGCCCACGGCACGAAGTCCAGGGCGGTCACCCTCGCGCCCTGCCGGGCGAGCCACAGGCTGTCGCCGGCACGACCCGCGCCGACGTCCACGAGCTGCGCGGGGACGCCCTCGGTCTCCACGACCAGCCGGGCCAACTCGCTGGGGAAGCCCTTCGGCACCGCCCTGCGCTTCTTGCTCCACCGTCGCTCCCACTCGTCGCGGCCCGTGCGGTGGCCGCGGAACCAGCCGTCGAGCCGCCGGACCGTCGTACGCGGCGTGGTGAAGTGGTACGCCGGGTCCGGCACCCGCCAGCCGGGGCCGTACGTCGCCTCGAGCAGCCGCTCCGGATCCGCCGGCGCCGGGAGGGTGCGCCCCTCCAGCGTGGTCGTGCCGAGCGGGAAGATCCATTCGCGTTCGAAGGGCACGCCGATCTCGCCCATCAGGTAGAGCATATCGGGCTCGCCGGGCTCTCCTGGCTTGATGAAGCCGCCGAAGACGTCGAGCCCCCGCTTGGCGCCGTCGCCCTCGGTCACGTCGACCTTGAAGGCGATCCCGCTGTAGCGGTGGGTGCTGTAGCCGAGGGCGACGATGCGCCGCTGCAGTGCCAGAGACTCTCGCACCACGTCGACCGGGTGCGTGTGCCGGCTGACGTAGCCCAGGTCGGCATCGCTGTCGTGGCCGATCAGCTTGCCGCCGCGCACCGCGCCGAGCAGCGTGCCGTAGGCCGGGAACGCCTCGATGCCGGCCTCTTCGATCGCCCCCAGGACCTCCTCGATCGAGTCCAGCAGCGGCGCCACCTGCGCGGCGTCGCGGGTGTCGAAGGTCTGCGAGAGCCGGTTGGACTTGTCCAGGCCGAGCGGCTTGCCCTCGGCGTTGACGACGGCGATCCGGCCGCTGTGCTCGTCGAGCCGGGCGGAGCCCAGGCGCACCTCCTCGTCGTACAGCGTGGCGCCGGCGACGTGCGCGACCAGGCTCAGCCGGGTGGCGCCGTCGAGGAAGCCGCGCAGTGCCGAGGGCCACTCTGCTGTCCGTCGGGCTGTCCGTTGGGCCAGACGTCCGCCGCCCTCGGCGACGCTGTCGCGGAGCAGCCAGAACGACCAGATCCGGCGGCCGTCGAAGCAGACGTCCAGCACGTCGTCGGCGTCCGTCTCGGGGAGGCGGAAATGGATGCCCCGGTCGTCGATGACGATCCCCTCGACCCGCGGCGCGCTGGCCTGGACTTCGGGCACGCTCACTCCCGGACGAAGGAGTTGGCCCGGGTGAGATCGTCCTCGAAGTCCACCTCGACCACCTGGTACGCCGAGATGTCCAGCGCCTCGATGCGGACACCGTCCTTGCCGATCGCCAGCTCCAGGCCACGCTCGAAGTAGTCCTGGTCGTCGGCCTCCTCCAGCCGGGCGATCAGGGCCGGCTTGTCCTCGGCGGAGACGTAGTTGATGCCCACGGCCTCGCCGAGCCCGCCGGCGACGGTCTTGGACAGCTCCTCGATGTAGCCGTCGCCATCGAGGGTGTACTTGACCTCCTCCTCGGCGACCGACTCGGTGTTGACGCAGACGAAGCTGCGGCCCACGTCGATGTGCTCGCGGATCACGTCGAGCACGCGCGGATCGAAGACCACGTCGCCGTTCATCCAGAGCACCCCGCCGGGCTGGGACAGCCGCAGCGCCTTGAGCAGACTCTTCGAGGTGTTGGTGGAGTCGTAGACCTCGTTGTAGACGAACGAGATGTCCGGCATCGCCTCGATGACCAGGTCGAGCTTGAAGCCGACCACGGCGGTCACGTTGACCTCGTCGGCGTACGCCACGCGCAGCAGGTCCACCGCCCGCCGCATGATGCTCTGCCCGCTGGTCAGCGGTGTCAGCGGCTTGGGATGCGGCTTGCCCAGGCGGGTGCCCAGGCCGGCAGCCAGGATGACGACCTGAATGGTCACGACGTTGTCCTCTCGCCTACGAGCGTCGGGTCATCCTATGCGGGGCGCTGGGTCCTTCCGCGGGGGCGCCAGGTTCCCCGGACACGTGCTGCGGCCGGGCCGCCTGCTGGCGACCCGCAGTTGGCCTGGCTCGGGTTTCGTGGCGGGTCGCCGGATCTGCTGGGGCCGGGTGATCGGCGGCGACGCGGGCCGAGCGGTGAATCGACTCCGTTGTCGGGCTCAGCTTCGCGGGCGGTCGGCGCCCGGCTGGGCTCGGGCTTGTGCTCCGGGCTTCCGGTCCCGCTGTGGTCGAGCTTCTTGGCAGCGGCGAGCGGTAAGTCGGCTTCCGCTGTCGGCTTCCGTTGTCGGGCTCAGCTTCGACGGGCCGGCCGGTAGCCGGGCTGGGCTCGGGGTTCTCCGGGCTGTCGGTCTTGCTGTGGTCGGGGACGCTCGGGTGCTCACTCTCCTCGGGTTGGCGGTCCTCGGTGCAGGCAGTTGGCGCCCGTTGGGGTCGTGTGACGCGTGATCGCGGTGAACTGCCTGCACAAAGGGCACGCAGCGCCGGCCAGTCCCAGCCGGGTTTCGCCCGGTCCCGGCCCGGTGCCGGTCGGGTCTTGCCCGGTGTCGGCTGGTGTCGCGATGGTTGGCTGCCCCCTCGAGGTCGATGGACAGGTGTCCCACGACAGGTGTGGCCGTGCCCGGCTCCGCGGTGACCCGGCCGCCTGCAACACTCCGCCGGCCGACGTCCAGGCACCGCGGCTGCCGTCGAGCGCAGGTACACGGCCCTCGACGCCGGCCCACGGAGCAGCCACCAGACCGCGCCAAGACGTCCCGGCGACGCCGTCGTACGCCGCGACATCCCGCGGGTGACCGCCTCAGCGGCCGACTCGCGGGATGTCTCACAGAGGCGGGACTACTTCACCGTGACCGTGAACGACGGGGCGGTGCGACCGGAGCTGAGACCGGTGATCGACACCTTGTACTTGCCCTTGGCGAGCTTCTTCTTCACGGTGAACCTCTTGGAGAGCGTTCCCGCCGCGGTCGCACTGGCCTTCATCGACTGGCTCTTCTTCCCCTTGACCGCCTTCTTCTTCGCGACCAGGCTCACCAGCACCCGCTCGCCCGGGGCGAATCGCTGGCCGACGACGGTCGCCTTCTTGCCACGCCGGACCTTCTTGGCCGAGAACGAGCCCTGTGCCTTGACCGCGCTGACGGCCAGCGAGGTCGCCGCCGTCTCTCCGCCCGCGCCGACGAGACGGACCTGGTGCCGGCCAGGCTTGGCGATCGCAGGGACCGTGAACGAGCCGGCGAGGGAGCCGATCACGTCGGCGGTGAAGGCACCCACTCTGGCGTTGCCCAGATACGCCGTCACCGACTCGCCGGCCGCGAAGTCGCGGCCGGTGACCCCGACCACGGCCCCCTGCTGCGCGGCGGACCGCGCGAGCCGGGCCTGTGCCATCGCGTCGGGGTCGAAGACCGCGACCGTCATCAGCGTGGCGGGGGTGAGGATCCGATGACACTGGACGAAGTAGGCGAAGTCCTCGCCGCCGGAAGTGCCATACACGTCGAGCTCGATGGAGATCGGCGCCCAGGGGTGGTGCTGGGAGTAGGAGGGCGTCACCACGTCCCACTCGGACTCGCCCAGGAGCAACGGTTGACCGGCAGCTGCGGATGAACCGTGCTGGCCGTGCAGGATCGTGCCCGAGCCGTCGAGGTGGTCGAATCCGAGCTCGGAGTAGATCTCGACGTCGCTCAGCGCCTCGGCGCCGAGCACGCCGGCGGGCAGCTTGTCGATCCAGAACTTGGCGGTGTCCGCGGTCTCCACCCTGATCGGAGAGACCATCTCCACGGTGATCTGCGGGGTCCACGTGAACGGCTGCCCGACCCGGCTGCCCACCACGGCGCGATCGGTCCGGACATCGCAGTTGTGGAAGGTCACCGGGGACGTCGCCGATGCCGCCAGAGCCGGCGCGGACAGGGCCACCAGACCGCCACCAGCGAGAGCGAGCGAGGCGATCCCGACTGAGAGCCGAGTCGTGGACAGGTGCATAGCTTGGGCCTTCCCCTGATCATCGAGTGCGCTGTGATCGGGTGAAGTCCCGACTCGCCCAGCATCACCGAAGACCACCGGCCGGGGACCTAGGGGAAACCCTCAATCTCCCGCGGGAGGGGCCTCCTGGGCGCCCAGCCACAACACCAGCTCCGCGCGCGAGCGGAGTCCCAGCTTGCGGTAGATCGTCGTCAGATGCCGCTCGATGGTCTTGACGCTCAAGAAGAGACTCGCCGCCACCTCGCGATTGGTCAGGCCGCGGCCGACGGCCCGGGCGACCTCCATCTCCTGCCCGGTGAGCGTGGCCACCTGCTCGCCGGCCTCCATCCGAGCGCCGGCGGCACGGAGCTCGCCACCGGCGAGCTCCGACCACGGCTGCGCCCCCAGCCGCTGGAACTCCCCTTGAGCCTCGGCCAGATCCACCCGCGCGTGCATCCGATCGCCCACCCGCCGGCGCCGGGCACCGAGGACCAGCAGCGTGCGCGCCCGCTCGAAGGGCGAGCGCACCTGCTGGAAGTGCGCTCGTACGTCGCGGGCGACCGACTCGACCTCCTCGTCGGCGCACACGAGGAGCCGGGCACGAGCCACGCCGGCGATTGCCGGCGGGCAGCCGGTCCGACTGACCAGCCGGTCGAGCTCGTCGCACAGCTCACCGGCCTCCGCCGCGAACCCGGACCGGGCGAATGCCTCGACGAGATCCGCGTGGTGCTGGGCAAGGCCGGGGTGACGGATTCCGAGCACACCGACCCGGTCGTGCGCCGCTCGCAACTGGGCGACCGCCGCGTCGGGGTCGCCGTCGAGCAGCGCCATCGACCCACGCACCACGGCAATCATGTGATCGAGGGTGTGAGCGCCGGACCGCTGGCTGACCCGAGCCGCCTCATCGAGGTGCTCCAGCGCGGCGTCGCGTCGCCCGGTCGCGGCCTCGAACCTGGCCCGTCCCACCAGCGAGATCCCGAGTGCGTTGGGGCTCTCCAGTCGTCGAGCGAGCGCCTCCGCCTCCGCCGCCACACACTCACCGGCGCCCCAGGCGCCCACCCGGTACTCCAGATCAGCCAGGAACGCGGTGAGGAACGCCAGGCTCGGGCTGCCGGCCTCGCGTGCCGCCCGCTGGGCGCGCACGAGCAGCACGCGACCCTCATGGTGATGTCCTTGCCACACCCGGAGGATGCCGACGTAGGGACTGATCCCCAGCGAGGTCTCCGCCAACCGCGACAGCCGAGGCTCGAGATCGGCCAGGATCTCCCGACCGGCACGGTCGCCCCGGGCAGTGTAGGCCCACGCCAGCCCGAGCCGGACCGAGGCGGCCAGATCCTCGTCGGCCCCTCCGGGGAGGTCCGCGAGCGCCCTCGTCCCCGCCTCGACGGCCCGGACCATGTCGCCGGCATGGATCCAGCAGAGGAGCTGCTCGGCGGCCAGACGGGCGCTGCGACACCCGCAATGGGGTCCGATCTGGTCGGACTCGACCTCCGCCAGCGCGGTCGCCTGAGAGAGATTTCCGGCGCGATGCAGTCGTTGCACGCACATCGACTCAGCGTCCGCGCGTTCGAGAGGCGCGGAGGTCACCGAGACGGCCGTGCATCCTCCGGCTGGCACCGGCGGGATCGCGGCACCTCGGACGGCGACGCCGGAAGCCGGCCACGAGTCCGGGGCCATCGGTCGCTCACCTCCGCCCCAGCGCCACCGCCCAGCATCATAGCCGGGGAGGACGCCGCGCAGGCCCGTGAGCCGCGCGGCTCCTCAGGCGCCCTCCACCACTGGCGGAGTATCGGGCGCGGCCAGGATCACCGCGGCCATGCCCGCCAGGATCAGCACCAGTCCGGCCACCGCGCCCGGGCCGGGCACCTGCCCGAGCCAGGCCGCCGCGAGCAGCGCGGCGCCGGGGATCTCCAGGAGCAGCGCCAGCGACACCATCATCGGCGAGATCGTGTCCAGCAGGTGGATGAAGACGGAGTGCCCGAGCAGCTGCGCGGTCAACGTGATCACCACCACCAGGACCCATTCGCGCCGGCCGTACCCGGTCAGCGAGTCGCCGGCCGCCAGCAGCGCGACCAGCAGCGCCAGGGCGGCGCTCGCGTAGCAGGCGAAGGTGTACGCCGTCGTGGACAGCGTCCGCCGTGCCCGCGCTCCGATGATCGTGTACGCCGCCACGGCGATCGAGCCGACCAGCGCGAAGGCGTCGCCCAGCAGCGCCCTGGCCGAGATGGTGAGGTCCAGACCGCCGACGACGACCGCCCCGGCCACCGCGACCAGCACTCCGAGCAGCACCCGGTGGCCGGCCGGCGCCCCCGTCAGGGCATCCCACGCCACCACCCAGACCACCTGCAGGCTGAGAATCGCCACGCTGGAGGCGACCGACGTCATCGTCAGCGAGGTCACCCAGAACCCGAAGTGCACCGCCAGGCACACTCCGGCGGTGACCGCGAGCCCCAGCTGCCGCCGGTCGCTGCCCAGCACGGCCAGGTCGGCACGGCGCCCGGTGACCACCGGCACGGCGAGCACACCCGTGGCCAGCGCGTTGCGCCAGAAGGCGATCACCAGCGGCGGCATCACGACGGCGGCCGTCACCGGACCCGAGACGGAGACCGCCAGCACGCCGACGGCCAGGAGCGCGACCGTCCGCGCGCTCATCCGGGTGGCCGGATCCGCCCGCGCGCGATCGGATGGACGGCTCCGGCCACCCGCACGTGCTCGACCGTCCCGCCCGGCGCGTGCACGCCGCCGACCAGCAGCGAGGGCCGGCCCATCTCGATGCCCTGCCGGATCCGGAAGCCACCGCCATGCCCGACCAGTCCGCGGGCGTGCAGGACCAGGCCGAGGCCCGTGGCCGCCGAACCCGTCGCCGGGTCCTCGGGCACGGCCAGCTCGGGGACGAAGACCCTGCTGTGGACCTCGACCCCGGACGGCTCCCGGCCGGTCACGGCATAGAGGCACATCCCACCCAGCGCCGGATCGAGCACCCCGCGCGGGGGCACCGCGGCACGGGCGACAGCGTCGGGACGGACCGGCACGTGCACGAAGCTGAGCCCCGTCCCGGCGACCCAGGCCTCGCCGTCCGCGTCGGCGGCACCCAGGCCCACCGCGCCGAGGAGCGCGTCCGCCGGCACCGGGCCGTCGAGCACCTGGGGCCGTGCGGTCAGCTCGGCGCCAGCCCCGTCGAGCAGTACGCCGATCTCGCCGGCCAGGCACTCCTGAACGACCTCCTCCTCGCTGAGCAGCCCGTGCTGGCGCAGCACCCAGGACGTGCCGATGGTCGGATGACCGGCGAACGGGATCTCACCACCGGGCGTGAAGATCCGCACCCGGTAGCGGTCTCCGGCGATCGGCACCGGGAAGGTGGTCTCGGAGAAGCCGAACTCACGGGCGATCGCCAGCAGCGCGGCGTCGTCGAGGTCGCCGGCCCCGTGGACCACGGCGAGCTGGTTTCCGGCGTACGGCCGCTCGGCGAAGACATCCACCACGTCGTAGTCCAGAAAGGCGTCAGGCATGCCGACATCCTCCCGCAGACTCCGCCGGACGCCCCCTAGGCTGGTCCTCCGTGAGCACCACACCGACCCGCGTCTTCGCGGCCCGGCTCGCCGGACTGCCGGTGTTCGACCCGCGGGGCGACCAGGTCGGCAAGGTGCGCGACGTGGTGGTGGTGCTCCGCTCCGACGTCTCCCAGCCGCGTGTGGTCGGGTTGGTCGTGGAGGTCTTCGGCCGGCGGAAGATCTTCGCGCCGATGACCCGGGTCACCAACATGGACGCCGGCCAGGTGATCACCACCGGCCTGCTGAACATGCGGCGATTCGAGAAGCGGGCCACCGAGACCCTGGTCATCGGCGAGATGCTCGACCGCAAGGTGCGGGTGAAGAGCACCGGCGTCGAGGGCATCGTCTTCGACGTGGCGATGGAGCAGGCTCGCAACCGTGACTGGGTGCTCTCCCGGGTCGCGTTGCTGGAGGGCGGCGGCAAGGGCTTCCGGCGGCGGGGACAGACCCACGTCGTGGAGTGGGACGACGTCGACGGGCTGCACCGCCGCGACGCCAACCAGGGAGCTATCCATCTGATCGCCTCGCTGTCCGACCTGCGCCCCGCCGACGCAGCCACCGTGATCCACGACCTGCCCCTGGACCGGCGTACCGAGGTGATCGCGGCGCTCGACGACGAGCGGCTGGCCGAGGTGTTGGAGGAGCTGCCCGAGGAGGACCAGGTCGACATCCTCGAGCACCTGTCCCACGAGCGGGCCGCGGACGTGCTGGAGGAGATGTCCGCCGACGACGCCGCCGACCTGATCAACGACCTGCCACCCGAGACCGCCGCGCGCCTGTTGGAGCTGATGGAGCCCGAGGAGGCCGACGACGTACGCCGCCTGATGGTGTACGACGAGCAGACCGCCGGCGGCATGATGACG
>CAZTHV010000083.1:0-887 GCA_964613165.1 uncultured Marmoricola sp. | reverse complement strand
CATGCCGCCGGCGGTCTGCTCGTCGTACACCATCAGGCGGCATGATGACGCCCGAGCCGGTGATCCTCCCCCACGACGCCACCGTGGCCGAGGCGCTGGCCCGGGTCCGCAACGAGGAGCTCACTCCCGCGCTGGCCGCGCTGGTCTACGTGTGCCGTCCGCCGCTGGAGACCCCGACCGGCAAGCTGCTCGGCATCGCGCACATCCAGCGGCTGCTGCGCGAGCCGCCCTCGGAGCTGGTCGCCGGCGTGCTCGACACCAGCATCACCTACCTGCACGCCGACGCGACCCTGGACGACGTCGCCTCCTTCCTCGCCGCCTACAACCTGGTGGCCGCGCCGGTGGTCGACGAGGCCGGCCGGCTGCTCGGCACCGTCACCGCCGACGACCTGCTCGACCACCTGCTGCCCGAGGGCTGGCGGGATCGCAAGATCGGACGGGGGTGAGAGCGATGCGCAAGGAGCCGAAGAAGGACGCCAAGTCCGAGAAGGCCAGGTCCTCGGAGAAGAAGGGCGACAAGGCCGAGGAACGCCCCCGGGCCCGGCTCGACATGCCGCGCGAGGTGCACCGCAGCCTGGGCCGGCGGCTGAGCCCCGGCGCGGGCACCGAGGACCGCTTCGGCCGCTTCGCCGAGCAGTTCGCGCGGTTCATGGGCACCGCGCGGTTCCTGATCTGGATGACCGTCTTCGTCGCGGTCTGGCTGGGCTGGAACACGCTGGCTCCGGTCGACGTGCGCTGGGACGACTACCCGTTCATCTTCCTGACCCTGATGCTCAGCCTGCAGGCGTCGTACGCCGCGCCGCTGATCCTGCTCGCGCAGAACCGCCAGGACGACCGCGACCGGCTGGCGCTGGAGGAGGACCGCCGGCGGGCGACGGCCCAGAAGG
>CAZTHV010000082.1:7553-11369 GCA_964613165.1 uncultured Marmoricola sp. | reverse complement strand
CCCAGCCGGACTGCCGACGACTGTGCCTACCGCCCGGCCACCTGACCTCGGCGCGGCTCGCTCGCCCGCCCTGTTCGTCGAGGCGGCGCAGGTTCACTCCTGAACTGCGTCGAGGCGGCGCAGGTTCACCTACTGGCGGTGAGTTTGCGCCGCCTCGGCGAGTTGGGGTGTGGCGGGTTCAGCCGGCGAAGGGGTCCGGCAGGGCGCCGGGCAGGCTTCGCAGTAGCTCGCGGGCCCGCTCGGCGTGCTTGTGCTCGACCAGCACCTCGTAGCGGGTCGCGACCACCTGGCTGATCGAGGAGAAGTCCCGCTGCCCACGGGTGAGCGCGTAGCCGAGCAGACCCCAGATCAGCCCGAACGCGGCGCCCATCAGCGCGGTGGAGGCGATCACCGCCCACGGGCTCTCGTCGCCGAAGAGCGAGAAGATCAGCCCGACGAAGACGCCGATCCAGATGCCCGAGGCGGCGCCCGCGAGCGCGACGCGCCCAGTGGTCAGCCGTCCGGTGATCCGTTCCAGCTGCTTGAGGTCGGTGCCGACGATGAGACAGTTCTGCACCGGGAACTCGTGGTCGGAAAGATAGTCGACGGTCTTCTGGGCCTGCGCGTAGTCGCCGTACGTCGCCAGCGACTGCGGGAACTCCAGGGTGATGACGGGCCGGGTGCCGATTCCAGGTGTGGACATGCCTCCATTCTGCCCCGATCTGCCAGAGGCGACCCGTGCGCCGGGCGACCTGGCCGGGCCCTAGACTGGCCGTGCCTCAGCAGAGCGTGAGCCAGGAGTGAGCCCAGGAGTGAGCGTGGCCCGAGTCGTCGTCGACGTGATGCCCAAGCCGGAGATTCTCGACCCGCAGGGCAAGGCCGTCCTCGGCGCGCTGCCCCGGCTCGGCTTCGCCGGTGTCAGCGAAGTGCGTCAGGGCAAGCGCTTCGAGCTCGAGGTCGACGGCGAGCTCACGCCGGAGCGGCTCGCCGAGGTCGAGAGGATGGCCGAGACGCTGCTGTCCAACCCGGTCATCGAGGACTTCCGCGTGACCGTGGTCGAGACCCAGCTGTGAAGGTCGGAGTCGTCACCTTCCCGGGGTCGCTCGACGACGTCGACGCCCGCCGGGCGCTGACCCTGGCCGGCCACGAGGCGGTCGCGCTGTGGCACGGCGACCACAGTCTCGGCGGCGTGGACGCCGTCGTGCTGCCGGGCGGCTTCTCCTACGGCGACTACCTGCGCTGCGGGGCGATCGCCCGCTTCGCGCCGGTGATGACCGAGATCGTCGACGCCGCCCGCGGCGGCATGCCGGTGCTGGGCATCTGCAACGGCTTCCAGATCCTCTGCGAGTCGCACCTGCTGCCGGGCGCGCTGATCCGCAACGACCACCGCAAGTTCGGCTGCCTCGACCAACGGCTGGTCATCGAGAGCAACGCCACCGCCTGGACCTCGGCCTACGACGCCGGCCAGGAGGTCACCATCGTGCTGAAGAACGGCGAGGGCTCCTACGTCGCCGACGAGGCCACCTTGGACCTGCTCGAGGCCGAGGGCCGGGTCGTGGCGCGGTACGTCGGCAACCCCAACGGCTCCCAGCGGGCGATCGCCGGCATCGCCAACGAGGCCGGCAACGTCGTCGGCCTGATGCCCCATCCCGAGCACGCCGTGGAGGACCTCTGCGGTCCCGGCACCGACGGCCTCGGCTTCTTCACCTCGCTGCTGAAGGCCGCCGCTCCCGCCTGAGGCCAGCTCAGCGACGGCCGTGCTTGAGGGCCTTCCAGGTCTTGACGGCCACCACCCGGGTGGGCTTGATCCGCAGGACCTTGCGCTGGTAGGCCGCCACGGCGGCCTGGGTGGGGGCGTCGTACACCCCGGTCACCCGCAGGCGCGGCGCGGCGGCGGCGTTGAGGGCGCGCTGGACCCGGGCCACGTCGGCGTGCCGGATGCCGGGCTGGAGCACCGTGCGCTTGCCGCCCGCGGCCAGGAGCGCCGTCCAGTCGGCGCGGGTCGCCCGGGGCTGCACCCGGTGTCCGACCTTGCGCTGGAACGCCTTGATCGCCTTGGTGGTCTTCTTGTTCCACTTGCCGCTGATCTTGCCGTCGTACAGGCTCCGCTGCTTGAGCAGGCACTGCAGCACCGGGACCAGCTTCGGCCGCTTCTTCGCGCTGGTGAGCCGGTACGCCGGCCTGCTGATCGTCGCGCTGGCGCACGGATCGACCACGGGACCGAGCACGCCGGTGGGGTCGACGGTGAGCTTGAGGTAGTTGCGGTCGATGTTGATGGTCACGCCGCCCCAGGTCTCGTTGTGTCCGCCCTGGAACTGGTGCAGCCGGCGGCCGGCCCAGCCGTCGCTGCGGATGTAGCTGCTCCGGTCGTCGGCCTTGCCGTTCCAGTCGGCGATCCAGATCTGGTCGGGCATGACCGCCTTGTTGGCCGGGTCGACGCGCGCGTCGTCGAGCACCTTCATGCCCGAGGCGGCGCTGGAGTAGACGCCGGAGACGTAGCCGCGCTGGTGCAGCCGGGTCGTCCACGCATGGAGGAACCACAGCGCCGACATGCGGCAGCCGACCTTCGTCATCGGGAAGGCCTCGAGGTCGTAGTAGATGGTGCTGCGCGGCACGATGCCCAGCCGGGTGGCGGCGGCGACGGCCTCGTCGGCCTCGGCATGACCCTGGGCCTGGGCCTTGGCGTAGTTGTTTGCCTTGCCCGGCCTGATCTTGTTGACCTGGTAGCGGTCGCGAGTGGAGCAGGACGCCTGGGGGCCGAGGTGGATCGGCAGCAGTCGCCAGCCGGTCGTCAGCTGGGTGCGCACCCAGGTCGGGGTGAGGTTCGTCTGCTTCTGGCAGAACCGCAGCGACCCGGAGATGTAGATGCCCGCTGCCCGGAACGGCGAGGACTTCAGCCAGGCCGTCATCGCCTGCTGGCTGGGCGCCTCGCACTGATCGAAGCCGAGACCGGTGAAGAGGCCCGGCGTCACCGGATTGGGGCTGTCGGCGGTCGAGGGGCTGCTGGCGGTGATCCCGAGGGTCGCGATCATGGCGGTCAGGACGGTGGCCACGAGCGTACGGCGGACGGGCTGGCGGGGAAGCATGTGCGGCACTCCAGGGTGTCGAGGTCCCGAGCACAATAACCACATTCGTCACATCAGTAACAGGGATCGGTGCGAACTACAGCCCTGTAATTCGACAGTGTCCGGTCGCGGTCACCCGGGCGCCGAGAGGCAGAGGCCGCTGGGTAGATTGGCCGCGTGCGCGCCCTGGACACCGTCGCCGTCGCCTCCTCCGACCCCGACCGGGAGCAGCCCTGGGCCGACCTGGGCCTGAAGGAGGACGAGTACCGGCGGATCCGCGAGATCCTCGGCCGGCGGCCGACGTCGAGCGAGCTGGCGATGTACTCGGTGATGTGGAGCGAGCACTGCTCCTACAAGTCGACCAAGGTGCACCTGAAGCAGTTCAGCCAGCTCTCGCAGGAGACGCCGGTCGGCAAGATGCTCGCCGGCATCGGAGAGAACGCCGGAGTCATCGACATCGGCCAGGGCTACGCGGTCACCTTCAAGATCGAGTCGCACAACCACCCGTCGTACGTCGAGCCCTACCAGGGCGCCGCGACCGGCGTCGGCGGCATCGTCCGAGACATCCTCGCGATGGGTGCCCGCCCGGTCGCGGTGATGGACTCCCTGCGCTTCGGCCCGCTGGACGCCGACGACACCTCGGGCGACACCCACCGGGTGCTGCCCGGGATCGTGGCCGGCGTGGGCGGCTACGGCAACTGCCTCGGGCTGCCCAACATCGGCGGCGAGGCCGTCTTCGACGAGAGCTACCTCGGCAACCCGCTGGTCAACG
>CAZTHV010000082.1:2561-7543 GCA_964613165.1 uncultured Marmoricola sp. | reverse complement strand
GCCCTCTGCGTCGGCGTCCTGCGCCACGAGGACCTGCACCTGGCCAAGGCGTCCGGGGCCGGCAACCAGGTGATCCTGTACGGCGCGCGCACCGGTGGCGACGGCATCGGCGGGGTCAGCGTGCTGGCGAGCGAGACCTTCGATGCCCACGACGACGGAACACAGGGCCCCGCCAAGCGGCCGAGCGTCCAGGTGGGCGACCCCTTCATGGAGAAGCTGCTCATCGAGTGCACGCTGGAGATCTTCGCCGCCCGGCTGGTCGTCGGGATCCAGGACCTCGGCGGCGCCGGGCTGTCCTGCGCGACCTCCGAGCTGGCCAGCGCCGGCGACGGCGGCATGCATGTCGAGCTCGACCGGGTGCCGCTGCGCGACTCCTCCCTGGCGCCGGAGGAGATCCTGATGAGCGAGTCCCAGGAGCGGATGATGGCGGTCGTCGAGCCCGGCGACGTCGAGGCGTTCCTGGCCATCTGCGCCAAGTGGGACGTCGAGGCGGTCGTCATCGGCGAGGTCACCGCGGTGTCCGACGACGACAGGTCGCGGGGCGGACGGCTGCAGATCGACTGGCACGGGGAGACGATCGTCGACGTCCCGCCGCGGTCGGTCGCGCACGACGGTCCGACGTACCACCGCCCCTATCGGCGCCCCGACTGGCAGGACGCCCTGCAGGCCGACGCCGCGGAGTCGCTGACCAGGCCGTCCTCGGGCGAGGAGCTCCGCGAGACCCTGCTGCGGCTGGCGGCCAGCCCGAACCTGTGCGACAGGTCCTGGATCACCGACCAGTACGACCGCTATGTGCGGGGCAACACCGTCCTCGCGCAGCCGTCGGACAGCGGGATGATCCGGGTCGACGAGGAGACCAACCTCGGCGTCTCGGTGTCCACCGACTGCAACGGCCGCTTCGCCAAGCTGGACCCGTACGCCGGCGCGCAGCTCGCCCTGTCCGAGAGCTACCGCAACGTCGCGACCGGCGGCGCCCGGCCGCTGGCGATCAGCGACTGCCTCAACTTCGGCTCGCCCGAGGATCCGAGCGTGATGTGGCAGTTCGTCGAGGCCTGCCGCGGGCTCAAGGACGCCTGCGCCGAGCTCGGCATCCCGGTCACCGGCGGCAACGTCAGCCTCTACAACCAGACCGGCGAGACCGCGATCCTCCCCACCCCGGTGGTCGCCGTGCTCGGCGTGATCGACGACGTCACCCGGCGCACGCCGACCGGCTTCCCCGCGGCGGGGGAGACGGTCTTCCTGCTCGGCGAGACCCGCGAGGAGCTCTCCGGGTCGGAGTGGGCGCACGTCGTCCACGGCCACCTCGGCGGCATGCCGCCCCGGGTCGATCTGGCCGCGGAGAAGGCGCTGGCCACCCTGCTCGCCGAGGGCGTCGGTCTGCTCACCTCGGCTCACGACGTCTCCGACGGCGGCCTGGCCCAGACGCTGGCCGAGTCGGTGCTGCGCCACGGTGTCGGCGCCTCCGTCTCGGTCGCGGGCGACCCGTTCGTCGGCCTCTTCGCCGAGTCCGTCGCGCGGGCCGTGGTCACCGTCGCTCCCGGCGAGGCCGACCGGCTGCGCGCTCTCGCCGCCACCCACGGCGTGCCCCTGACCGAGCTGGGCGTCACCGGTGGCGACACCCTGACGGTCTCCGGCCTGTTCGCGATTCCGCTCGCCGAGCTGCGCGAAGCGTGGACCGCCACCCTCCCTGCCGCCCTGGGCTGACCGGCCGCGGGGCGTCAGTCGCTCCAGAGACGTCGCCCGTGGGCCGAGCTTCGCCGATCCAGGCGCCTTTATCACTACTGATAACATAGCCAGGTGAATCGGATCCCCGACGAGCTACTGGCGGTGCTGGAGAGTGCCGCCGCCTTGCAGCGCGTCGTACCGGACGCGGTGCTGGTCGGCGGCTCGGTCGCGGCGATGTACGCCGGGCATCGGCTCTCCTGCGACCACGACCATGTGCTGGCCGACCTGCGGGAGCGCTACGAGACGGTGCTCGAGGCGGTCGAAGCCACCGAGGGCTGGGCGACCAGCGTCCGCGCCAGCAAGCCGCCGATGACGCTCATGGGTGAGCTGGGCGGGATCGAGGCCGGGCTGCGTCAACTGCGTCGGCAGGTCCCACTGGAGACCCAGCGGGTGGATCTGCCCAGTGGCGAGCATGTCGTGGTGCCAACCATCGAGGAGGCGCTGCGGGTCAAGGCGTACCTGGTCCTGCAGCGCAACCAGGTTCGTGACTATCTCGACGTGGTGGCCCTGGCCGACCGTCTGGGTGCTCCGCACGCGGCCGGGGTGCTGGCCGGCATCGATGCCTACTACCGGGATCGATCCGCGGACGAGGAATCGGTGGCCACGGCGATCGCCGAGCGGCTCGCGGATCCGAGTCCTCGGGACACCCAGACGCTCGACCAGCTGTCGCGCTACAAGGGCCTCGTCCAGCGGTGGCACGACTGGACTGCCGTCGAGGAGGCGTGTCGGTCGCTGGCCGACGCGATGGTCGAGGGGGGTGGGGCCTGATGTCGCGGCTGAGGTTCCGCAACGTCGACGCCGACCCGAGCGATTCCGTGGCGTCGTGGCCCTACGAGGCGCTGGTCACCGCTGTGGAGCGCGGCGGACTGTCGGACTGGCGGCGGATCGTCGCAGAGGTGCGCCGTGATCCGTGGGGGTCGGTCGCCCGCGACTTGGAGGCCTATCTTTCCTACTCCGAGCCGCACGGGGCCGTACGGATGATGGCCCGGGCGCTGGAGCGCGCCCGCGATGCCGCGCGAGACGACGAGCGGTCGGAGGTCGCCGAGCGAGTGCGGAAGCTGGTGGCCAGGAGCGGGTTGAGCCGAGCCGAGTTCGCCCGACGTGGCGGCACGTCCCAGTCCCGGCTGTCGACGTACTGCTCGGGCTCGGTGACCCCATCGGCTGCGCTCATGGTGCGATTCGAGCGCGTCGCGGGCGATGCGCGATGACAGGGCCGGGCTCCACACCCGATCTCGCGGCGGCGCTGGAGCGGTTCCGCACGGGTGAGGCGGAGCGATCCGACCTCAAGCTGCTCACCAAGCACTTCCTGGCACTGCTGGTGCAGCGGGCGCCGGGGCGCTCGGTGGAGGTCCGCGTCCCGCCGTACGGCGCGGTGCAGGCCGTCGAGGGCGGCACGCACACCCGCGGCACCCCGAGGGCGGTCGTCGAGACGGACCCGGCGACCTGGATCGCGGTGGCCACCGGATCGCTGCGCTGGACGGACGCGGTCGGCGAGGGCCGGGTCCGTGCGTCCGGGGAGCGCACCGACCTCTCCGCGCACCTGCCGCTCGGCCGAGAACTACAGTGACCAGCATGGAGCTCGGTGAGGTACGTCGTCGCGTCCGATCGGTCCTTCCAGGCGTCCGGGAGAACCTCGAGGAGCTGATCCGCATCGAGTCGGTGAGCGCCGACCCGGCACGCGCGAGCGAGGTCCGGCGCAGCGCCGAGAGGGTCCGGGAGCTGTTCGCCGCAGAGGGGTTCGACGCCCGGATCGCCAGCGCCGACGGCGGCGCGCCCGCGGTGATCGCCCACCGAGCCGGCCCGGACGGAGCGCCGACCGTGCTGCTCTACGCCCACCACGACGTGCAGCCGGAGAACGACCACGCCGAGTGGGACAGCCCGCCGTTCGAGCCGACCGAGCGCGGCGAGCGGCTCTACGCCCGCGGCGCCGCCGACGACAAGGCCGGCATCGTCGCCCACCTGGCCGCGATCCGAGCCCTGGGCGACGACCTGCCGGTGGGCGTGACGGTCTTCGTCGAGGGCGAGGAGGAGATGGGCTCGGAGAGCCTGCCGGCCCTGCTCGCCCAGGAGCGGGAGTCGCTGGCCTCAGACGTGATCGTCATCGCCGACAGCGGCAACTGGGACATCGGCGTCCCGGCGCTGACCACCAGCCTGCGCGGCCTGGTCCGCGTCGACGTCGAGGTCCGTACGCTCACCCATGCGGTGCACTCGGGCATGTGGGGCGGGCTGGTGCCCGACGCGCTGATGACCCTGTCCCGGCTGATCGCCTCGCTCCACGACGACCGGGGCAACGTCGCGATCGAGGGACTGCGCTCGGGGCCGGCCGACGACGTGGAGTACCCCGAGACCCGGCTGCGGGCGGAGTCCGGCGCGGTGCCCGGCATCCGCTGGATCGGGTCGGGCCCGGTCGTGGAGCGGCTGTGGACCAGGCCGGCGCTGAGCATCACCGGCCTCGACGCGCCGCAGGTCGCCGGCGCGAGCAACACCTTGGTCCCGGTCGCGCGGGCGCGGATCGCCCTGCGCACCGCGCCGGCGGACACCACTGCCAACGCGCTGGAGTGCCTGGTCCGCCATCTGGAGGAGCACGTGCCGTGGGGGGCCGAGCTGAGCCACACCGTCGTGGACACCGGCGAGGCCACCGCGATCGATGCCACCGGGCCGGCGTACGACGTGGCCCGGGAGGCGTTCGAGACCGCCTGGGACGGCGTACGTCCCGTCGACATGGGGGTGGGCGGATCGATCCCCTTCATCGCCGAGTTCCTGGGTGCGTTCCCGCGGGCCAGCGTGCTGGTCACCGGGGTCGAGGACCCCGACACCAGGGCCCACGGGGCGAACGAGGGACTGCATCTCGCGGAGTTCGAGCGGGTCTGTCTCGCCGAGACGCTCCTCCTGGCCGGCTTGGCCCGGATCGCCCCGTAGACTCTCGCTCGTGGCCGACGCTGCTAACCCTGGGGCACCCGCTCGGGCTCCCCGTCGCGGAGACGGACGACTGACTCACGATCTGGATCCGCACGACAAGGGCCCTCAGGACGCCTGTGGCGTCTTCGGCGTCTGGGCGCCGGGCGAGGACGTCGCCAAGCTGAGCTACTACGGCCTCTATGCGCTGCAGCACCGCGGCCAGGAGGCGGCCGGCATCGCGGTCAGCAACGGCCGCCAGATCCTGGTCTACAAGGACATGGGCCTGGTCTCGCAGGTCTTCGACGAGTCCACGCTGGAGGCGCTCAAGGGCCACGTCGCGGTCGGCCACGCGCGCTACT
>CAZTHV010000082.1:0-2551 GCA_964613165.1 uncultured Marmoricola sp. | reverse complement strand
GCCACCGGCAGCGACCTCGCCCGGATGGTCTCCGACCTGCCCAGCGACTCCGGCGAGCTGGAGATCCAGTCCCGTGCCCTGGAGACGAGCACCAACGACACCTCGCTGGTGACCGCGCTGCTGGCCCACCACCCGGACCTGACGCTCGAGGAGCGGGCGATGGAGCTGCTGCCGCAGGTGCGCGGCGCGTTCTCCTTCATCTGGATGGACGAGCAGACGCTGTACGCCGCCCGCGACCCGCAGGGCATCCGGCCGCTGGTGCTCGGCCGGCTGGAGCGCGGCTGGGTGGTCGCCTCGGAGACGGCGGCGCTGGACATCGTCGGCGCGTCCTACATCCGCGAGATCGAGCCCGGCGAGCTGATCGCGGTCGACGAGCACGGCCTGCGCAGTCGCCGCTTCGCCGAGGCGAAGCCCAAGGGCTGTCTCTTCGAGTTCGTCTACCTCGCCCGCCCGGACACCCGGATCTCCAACCAGCGGGTGCACAGCGTGCGCGTCGAGATCGGCCGTCGGCTGGCGCGTGCCGAGACGATCGTGCGGACCCCGGCGGACGCCGATCTGGTGATCCCGGTGCCGGAGTCCGGCACTCCCGCCGCGATCGGGTACGCCGCGGAGAGCGGCATCCCGTACGGCATGGGCCTGGTCAAGAACTCCTATGTCGGCCGCACCTTCATCCAGCCGTCGCAGACCATTCGCCAGCTCGGCATCCGGCTCAAGCTGAACCCCCTGCGCGACGTGATCGAGGGCAAGCGCCTGGTCGTGGTCGACGACTCGATCGTGCGCGGCAACACCCAGCGCGCGCTGGTGCGGATGCTGCGCGAGGCCGGCGCCCGTGAGGTGCACGTGCGGATCTCCAGCCCCCCGGTGAAGTGGCCGTGCTTCTACGGCATCGACTTCGCCACCCGGGCCGAGCTGATCGCCAATGGGCTCTCCGTCGAGGAGATCCGCGCCTCGATCGATGCCGACTCGCTGGCCTACGTCTCACTGGAGGAGCTGGTCGAGGCGACCACCGTGCCCGCCGACCAGCTCTGCCGGGCCTGCTTCGACGGCGTCTATCCGGTCGATCTGCCCGAGCCCGAGCTGCTCGGCAAGCACCTGCTGGAGACGGTGTCCGAGGTGGTGCCGGACCGGCCGCTCGACATCGACGGACTGGCCGTCTCGCTGGCGGGTGGCGGCGCCGGAGACGCGCTCGAGCGGCCGTGACCGTCGTTCCCCAGTCCCACGCGGGTCGAGGCTGTCGAGACCGAGCCCGTCGAGGCTCCCACCCTGTGATCAAGAGGATCTGATGACCACCTACGAGGCCGCCGGCGTCTCCATCGAGGCCGCCGACCGCGCGATCGACCTGATGAAGGAGTGGGTCGAGAAGGCCCGCCGCCCGGAGATGCTGGGCGGCCTGGGCGGTTTCGCCGGCCTCTTCGACGCCTCCGCGCTCAAGGCGTACGAGCGGCCACTCCTGGCCACGTCGACCGACGGCGTCGGCACCAAGGTCGCGATCGCCCAGGCGATGGACAAGCACGACACGATCGGGTTCGACCTGGTCGGCATGGTCGTCGACGATCTGGTCGTCTGCGGAGCCGAGCCGCTCTTCATGACCGACTACATCGCCACCGGGCGCGTCGTACCCGAACGGATCGCGGCGATCGTCAAGGGCATCGCCGAGGCCTGCGCCGAGGCGGGCTGCGCGCTGGTCGGGGGGGAGACCGCCGAGCACCCCGGGCTGCTGGCGCCCGACGAGTACGACGTGGCCGGCGCGACGACCGGCGTGGTCGAGGCCAGCGCCCTGCTCGGCGCCGACCGGGTCGAGGCCGGCGACGTGGTGATCGCGATGGCCTCCAGCGGACTGCACTCCAACGGCTACTCGCTGGTGCGGCACGTGCTGCTGAACCAGGCGGGCCGCTCGCTGGAGGAGCACGTGGACGACCTCGGTCGCACGCTCGGAGAGGAGTTGCTGGAGCCGACCCGGCTCTACACCAAGCCCTGCCTGGAGGTGGCCCGGACCACCGCGACCCATGCGATGTCGCACGTCACCGGTGGCGGCCTGGCGGCCAACCTGGAGCGGGTGATGCCGGAGCACCTCTCGGCGCGGCTCGACCGGGGCACCTGGACGCTGCCGCCGGTCTTCGCGCTGGTCCAGCAGGTCGGGGGCGTCGCTACGCCCGACCTGGAGAGCACGCTCAACTGCGGCGTCGGCATGGTGGCGCTCACCACCCCCGGTGACGCCGATCGGGTGATCGAGCTGCTCGCCGGGCACGGGATCGACTCCTGGGTGGCCGGCGAGGTCGAGGCCGTTCCCGGTGGCACGGTCACGCTCACCGGCTCCTACGCCGGCTGAAACCGGCTCCCTACCAGACGACCGGCGGCTCGCCGGTCGAACCCATGTGCGGGAATGGGGTCGGGCCAGGTACGGTTGTCTCACGAGAAGTGATCAAGATGAGACCGGCTGCCGCTGAGCGCCGGCCAGACGTGCGAGGGGGTCGACCCGCTATGGGGCGCGGCCGTGCTAAGGCTAAGCAGACGAAGGTCGCTCGCGACCTGAAGTACCGCACTCACGAGA
>CAZTHV010000081.1:0-11397 GCA_964613165.1 uncultured Marmoricola sp. | reverse complement strand
GGCCTCCTGGAAGGCGTCGGTGCCGATGGCGCTGGCGCCGACCTGGCCGGTGATCGCGACGATCGGAACCGAGTCCATGTTGGCATCGGCGATCGGGGTGACCAGGTTGGTCGCCCCGGGCCCACTGGTCGCCATGCAGACGCCGACCTTGCCGGTCGCCGCGGCGTACCCCTGCGCGGCGTGGCCGGCGCCCTGCTCGTGCCGGACCAGGATGTGCCGGATCGTCGAGTCGAACAGAGGGTCGTACGCCGGGAGGATCGCCCCACCTGGAATCCCGAAGATGTTCTCGGCGCCCGCACACTCCAGGGACCGGATCAGGCTCTGGGCTCCGGTGACCTGGGCAGTGCTGCGACTACCCGCCTCACTGGTCGGGCCACTCGGCTCGCTCATCTCACTTCCTCATCTACACATCGCGGTCGGCGTCCAACAAAAAACCCCCCGGCCGATCACGGCAACGGAGGGATGACGCATGGGCCTGGAAGGGTGGCGGACCCCTCAGCTCACACGTCGTGTGCGTACAAGAATCTCAGAACGCATGAAGACAGCATGCCCCTCCGGCGGCGAGGGCTCAACTCCGGGGCGCACCAGTCCCAGAATCTGGGACGGCGATCTCAGCCAGCGGCCGGCGCTGACGCCCCGCCGCATCGAAGTTCTCCGGCGCCAGCCAGGCCTCCAGGACCGCCCGCCGGGCCGGCCACTCCGCGTCGGTGATGGAGAGCCAGGCAGTGTCCCGATTGCGCCCCTTGTAGACGACGGCCTGGCGGAAGGTGCCCTCGTAGACGAAGCCGAGGCGCTCGGCGGCGCGACGGGAGGCGTAGTTGAGCGCGTCGCACTTCCACTCGTAGCGTCGGTAGCCGAGGTCGTCGAAGGCGTGCCGGGCCATCAGGTACATCGCCTCGGTCGCGGCAGTGGTGCGCTGCAGCGCCGCGGACATGGCGATGCTGCCGACCTCGACCGCACCGTTGGCGGGGTCCTCCCGGAGGTAGCAGGCCACCCCGAGCGGTCCTCCCGTCGGGTCGCAGACCGCGTGCGGGACGAACCCCCGATCATCGGCCAGCGCGGAGAGCCAGAGGTAGAAGCCGGTCCGGCTCTCGAACGGGCCGTCCTTGAGGTAGGTCCAGAGGGAGTCCGGCGAGCGGAGCACCAGCGCGTCGTACAGGCCCGGCAGGTGATTCTTGGCCAGCGGCTCCACGCGACAGTGCCTTCCCGTGAGGGTCACCGGCCCGACCTGGGGTCGCAGCGTCCATCCGGGGACCGCCGGCCCGATCGGCTGATCGAACTCGTTGACGGGCATGGCGGCAGTCTGACAGGCACCGCCGTGCCGCCGCGTGCCTATTGACAAGCAGGCCTATTGATAGCTGACGAAGTCCACGCGGGGGCGAAGGCGGAGGACCTGACGCGGGCGGAAGGGGCGGACGTCCTCGTCGTAGAAGAGCTTGAAGCCCTGGTGGAACTGGCGTGGCCGGGCGACCCGGTCGTACGTCGCCAGCTTCTCCCGGCGGGTGCCGAAGCCGTCGACGTGCTGGACCAGGGCGAGGTTCGCCCGGGGCCGGATCCGCTCGGGGTGACGGATCATGTCGGTACGGAACTGGTGCAGCACGAGCACCTTCTGCGGCAGGCCGGCCTCGGCGGTGAGCCGATCCAGCCACGCCGAGACACGGTTGACCTCGGCGGCGCCGACCGAGCCGATCCGGCGGCCGGGGACGCCGCTGGGTCCCATCCGCCACTCCGGGTCGAGAGCCAGCCCGACCCATGGGCTGCGCAGCGCCCAGGCCCAGCGCTTGGCGACGGTGAGGAAGTCCGCCCGGCCCGGCTGCAGGTCGAGGACGAGCAGCACTCCGTGCTCGTGGGCGGCACGGACGTAGCGGGCGACCTTGGCCCGGCCGATGTCGGAGGAGTAGGTCCCGCTCGTGGCCGGCCCGGCGTGGGCCACCGTGACGATCAGCTCGAAGACCGGCTGGACCGGCCGGCCCGTTGCCGCGAAGGGCTTCGCGGCCCGACGCAGCCGGGGAAGAACGCGCTTGGGCGTGGCCTCGCCGAGCACGCCCAGCGAGCCCGTGCCGGCGGTGCCGTAGTAGGCCACCAGGATCCGATGGCCGGCGAACACCTCGCGTCCCCCGCCCGGCTGCTCGGTGATCGACGGCACGGACTCACCCGGGCCGGCGCCGGTCTCGCCCGGGCCTCCGGGCGACACGGGTGATGACTCGAGAGCCGGACCAGAAGGCGGCGCAGGGGACGGCACCGCCGAGCGTGGCGGGCTCTGCCACTGCTTCGGCGCCGGATCGGCTCCGGCATCGAACGCAGCGTTCCCCGCCGCCGCGCAGATCACCAGGAAGGCCACCAGCACCAGGCCGACCAGGTAGAGGGGCACCCAGTCCGGGCCGCCACGACGATCGCTCACCGGCCCATCGTGGCATCCCGGGCCATCCCGTCCCTCAGCCTGCGTCCGCGGCGCCTCCTCGACGATGGCGCCACAGCGTCAGCCCACCCAGCAGAAGCATCAGCAGGCCGGCCGGGAGAAGCCAGAGCGGCGGCCCACCGGTCGACGGCAGGCCGACGTCCACCGGCGTCCTGACCGTGGCGCTGTCGGAGTCGGTGCTCGGGGAGACGACCGAGCCGCCCTCGACCTCGGCGACATTGCGGATCCTCGTGCCCGCCGCCGCGGTGACCTCGGTGACCAGGGTGATGGCGGACGAAGCTCCCGCCGCGATCGGCGCGCTCCGGGTGCAGGTCACCGACCGGCCGGCGTTCGTGCACACCCAGCCCTTGCCCTTGGCCGAGACGAACGCCAGGCCTCGAGGCAGGACATCGGTGACCACCACCGGGTCGACGGTGTCGTTGGGACCCTGGTTGGTCACCGTCAGTCGCCAGGTCACCCGGTCGTCGTTCTGGGCCACCACCGACTTGTCGATCACCAGGTCCACCAGCGGGTGCACCGTCACGACGTCGGTGGAGACGTTGTTGTCCGGATCGGTGTCCTCCGAGTCGCTGTCGACAACGGCGGTGTTGCTCACCGACGGGTAGGCGCCCGGCAACACCGCGACGGTCATCACGATCTCGCTGGTCGAGTCGGCCGCCAGCCCGCTGCGGCTGCAGGTGACCTGCTGGCCGGACGCCGCGCAGGTCCACCCCGAGCCCGACGCCGAGACATAGCCCAGCCCGGCCGGCAGCGTGTCGGTCACGGTGACCGTGCCGGGGACCTCGGTCGGCCCGGCATTGTGCACCGTCAGCGTGAAGGCGCCGTTGGTCCCGACCTTGAAGTCGCCGGTGTGCTTCTTGACCACGCTCAGGTCCGTCATCGCCGGGACGGTGACCTCGTCGTCCGCGGTGTTGTCGGACAGATCGGTCTCCGGCGTCGTGGTGGACACCTCGGCGCTGTTGGTCACCGACGGGTACGCCGCGACCTCCACCGTGGCGACCACGGTGATCGGGTCGGCGTCGTCATCGGCGGCCAGTGGGTCGCCCAGGGAGCAGCTGATCTCGGGATCGGCGAACCCACAGGTCCAGCCTGCGCCGGACGCCGACACGAACGTCAGTCCGGCCGGCAGGGTGTCGACGACCGCGACGTCCCGCGCGGTCGACGGGCCGTCGTTGTGGACCGCGAGCGTGAAGGTCACGTCGGTGCCGATCCGCGGGTTGCCCGCGTGCGACTTGGCGATCGACAAATTCGTCGCCCGGGCAACCGGGACGTCGACCTCGCTCTCGTCGTTGCTCGGTACCGGGTCCGTGGTCGGGCTGCTCACCGACGCGACGTTCTTGGCCGCGGCGGTGACGTTGGCATCGGCCGCGACGTGCACCGTCATGGTCAGCAGCGGAGCGGTCGCGCCGGCCACCAGATCCTCGTCGAGGACGCAGGTCACGGCCTGACCGACGGCCGTGCATGCCCAGGGGGCACTCGCGGCGAGATAGCCGAAGTCCGCCGGGAGCGTGTCGGTGATCGTGATCTGCTTGCGCGCGTCGGAGGGACCGTTGTTCTTCACGCTCAGCGTGTACGTCGTGTCGGTGCCCGCGACCACCGGTGAGGCTCCCGTGTGGCTCTTGGTGATCTCCAGATCGGCACGGGTCACGACATCCACCGGCGCCTCACCGGTGTTGTCACCGGGGTCGTCACCGGGCGTGCTCGTGCCGCCGACGGCCACATTCGTCAGGGTGGTGCCGTCCGCGACCGCGCTGCCGACGACCACCCGAACGGTGATCGTGGCGGTCGCGCCCGCGGCGAGCACCGGCCGGGTGCACGTCAGCGCGCTGGGAACGCAGGTCCAGCCGTTGCCCTCGATGCTGACCAGACCCATCCCGGCGGGCAACGTGTCGGTCACGCTGACGCTGTCGGCGTCCGAGGGACCCTCGTTGTGGACCGAGATCGTGAACTCGGTCTCCGCCCCCGCCCTCACCGGGTTGTCACCGGTCGTGCTCTTGGTGACCACGATGTTGGCGTCGTCGGTCACCGTGGCCGGATCCTCAGCGGAGTTGTTGGTCGGGTCGGGGTCCTCCTGACCCGGGGGCGGGATCACCACGGCCCGGTTGACCAGAGTCGCCGGTCCGGCGCCGGGGTCGATGTCGGCGATCACCTCGATGTCGAAGTGGTCGCCAACGGCCAGGCCGCCCGCGTGGCTCACCGTGATGTTGCGCCCGGCACAGGTCACGCCGTGGACCGTCCGGCAGGTCATGCCGACCGGAAGCACGTCGGTGACCGTGATCGGGCCGGCGCTGTTGGACAGCCCATGGTTGGTGACGGTGAGCTGATAGGTGATCGTCCTGCCCGCCACGACCGGTGAGGTGGTGTGTGACTTGACGATCCCGAGGTCGGCCGCGACGTTCGAGTCGGTGTCGTCCTCGGTGGTGTTGTTGCCGGGGATCGGGTCGTCGGTGTCGGAGGTGACGGTGGCCTCGTTGTGCAGGCTGCCGGTGTGGCCGGCGTCGATGTCCACCGTGATCCGGACGACGGCCGTGTCGCCGGCGGCCAGGTCGCCGTCGAGCGCGCAGGTGACCGCCTGGCCGGCGACCGGGCAGTCCCAGTCACCCTCGATCGAGGAGGCGCTGACGAAGGCGAGCGAGCTGTTCAGCTGGTCGGTGAAGCGGACGCTCTTGGCGTCGGACGGCCCGTGGTTGATCACGGTGAACTCGTAGACCCCTTGCCCACCGGCCACCCAGCCGGAGCCGAGCGAGGTCTTCTGGATTCCCAAGTCCGCCGACGTCGCCGGCGTCTCGGTCACCGTGCTGGGGTTGTTGCCGGGGGTCGGGTCGTCGGTCCCGGGGCCGTCGACGGTCGCGGTGTTGGTCACCGCCGTGGTCCGGCCGGAGTCGACCTCGACCTTGACCACGATCTGCGGCAGCGGGCCGACCGGGGTCGTCCCGGTCGGGCGAGAGCACTCGATCGTCCCCGTGGCGCCCACGGCCGGCGAGGTGCAGGTCCAGCCTGCGCCGGCGTCGACGGAGACGAACGTCGTACCGCCCGGGATCGCGTCGGCGACGGTGATCGTGCCGGTATGCACCGACGGACCGAGGTTGGTCACGTCGAAGGTGTAGGTCGCCACCTCACCCGCGGTCATGCCACCGGACAGGCCCTTGACCACCCGCAGGTCGGCCTGGGTGCTGACCGTGACCGTGCTGTCGGTCTCGTTGTCGTCGGGATCGGGGTCATAGGTGCGGCTGGTGACCTCGGCATCGTTGGTCAGCTGGGTGCCGTCGACGGTGCCCGCCGGAACCTGACCGGTCACCGTGATGACCGGGAAGCTCGCCCCCGAGGCCAGCGTGTCGGCCGGGCTGGTCCGCACGCAGGTGATCGTGCGAACGCTCACCCCGCAGTTCCAGCCCGTGCCGGTGGCGGCGAAGGGACCGTCGAGCCCGGCCGGCAGCGTGTCGGTGACCGTGAAGACGCCGGTCGCGGTGTCCGGGCCGTCGTTAGTGACGGTGACCTTCCAGGCGAACGGCCGTCCGGCGACCGGCGAGCCGTCCGGCACCTTGGCGATCCTGACGTCGGCCTTGTCCACGTGGGCGACCGCGGTGTCGGGGCCGCCGTTGTAGGGGTTGCCGTCCTTGTCCCGCTGCTCGCCGTTGCTGTCCTCCGCGGTGGTGGAGGCGGTGTTGACGTGGTCGACGCTGCGACCGACACCCGGGGAGGTGACGACGCCGGTGCCCGGCACCGCGTCGAAGGTGACCACGATCGTGTCGTCGCGCAGCGGCAGGTCACCGAGGTCGGTCCAGGTGAGCGTCTGCACATTGCCGCTGCTGCCGACCGTCGGCTCCGCGGTCGCGGGAGCACCCCCGCGCACCGAGACCTGTGCCGTGCCGGTGACATAGGTCCAGTTCGGCGGCAGCACGTCCTCGACGTCGACCCCGTACGCGGCGGTTCCGGAGTCACTGGTCACGGTGATCTGCCAGGTCTTGGCCTCGCCGATGTAGGCCGTGGAGCCGTCCAGGATGGCCTTGCCCACCACCACATGTGGCAGCGCCGCCTGGACGTCGGCGGTGTCCTCGACGCCGGGGTAGGTGCGCTCGTCCGGCTCGTCTCCGGCGAGCGAGCTGTACCCGGTGATCCTCGCGGTGTTGGTCAGCACGCCCGGCGGGGCTGGGGTGGCCAGCCGTGCGGCGTAGGTCAGGCCGACCGTCGCACCGGGGTTGACCGGTCCCGCCAGGGTCCAGGTGATCGTGCCGCCGCCGTCAGCACCGGCACCGGTGAGCACGCCGCCGTTGCTGATCGTGCCGGTCTGGACGACGACGCCGGCCGGGATCGTGTCGGTCACCGTCACGTCGTACGCCGGGGAGCGGCTCACGCCACCGTCGTTGTCGATCGCCACCGTGTAGGTGAAGGTCTCCCCCGGGGCCGGCGCTCCGGTGCTGACGTCCTTGACGATGCCCAGGCTGGGCTCGACGACGCCTACGACGGCAGTGCCGGTGGTGGTGCTCTGGTCGCTGGTGTCCTCGGCCGAGGTGTTCTCCGGACCGTCCACGGTGTCCCAGCCGAACCAGGCGCCGTTGGTCAGCGGCGTTCCGGCGACGTTGCCGGGGACATCGCCAACCAGTGCGGTGTAGGTGAGGGTGACGGTGCGCACGGCGACCGCGGGCGCGAGGTCGCCCAGGGACCAGCCGACCTTCTGGCCCGCCGCGGCCAGCGGGGTCGCGGTGACCGAGCAGGACGGCGTGCAGGTGGTGCCGGTCAGCTCCAGGCTGCCAGCGTCGAGGCCGGCCGGCAGCTCGTCGTAGACGGTCGCGTTGTAGAAGTTGATCTCGGCCGGAAGCGCCACCGTGACGGTGAACTCGGCGCGCTGACCGATGGTCCGCGACGGCGTCGAGGTGGACTTCGTCAGGCCGGCGCCCTCGACGCTGAGCGTGTTGGTCGCGGTCGCGGAGTACTCCCCCTCGATCGCGGTGGTGGTCGTGGCGTCGTCGTCGAGGCTGGAGCCGGTCACGGTGGCGGTGTTGACGTAGCTCTCACCACCAGCGGCGGCGTCGGTCACCTTGACCCGGTAGATCAGCGTGTCGGTCGCGCCGCCGGCGACGGATCCGATCTCCCAGCGGAGCCTGGTCGTCCCGGCGGAGCAGCCGTTGGCGCCGCTGCCCGGCTCACTGGTGACGGCCGCACCCGCCGGCGGGCTCACGAAGGAGTCGAAGGTCAGGCCGGCGGGCACGCAGTCCACGACATAGGCGTCGTGGAGCGGCGGCCGGTCGGCGGCGTTGCCGGCGACCAGCGTGTAGGTGACCACCTCGCCGGCCACGGCGCTGTGGCCGGTGCCGTCGGACTTGGTCAGCGAGGGGCTGGGCTCGACCACCGTCAGCGTGGACTGTGCGGTGACGTCCCCGGCTTTGGGGCTGCCCGGGTCGGTGGTCTGGGTGCTGACGAAGGTCGCGGTGTTGGTCTTGAGGTCGCCGTGGACGGCTCCGGTGGTGGCGACCCGGGCAGGGAGCACCACCCGGAACTGCTGCGCGACCCCGGTCGTGTTGACGTACGTCGTGCCGAGGCTCAGCGCGCCGGTCGTCGTGTTCAGGGAGACGCCCCCGGGCAGCGCGGTCCAAGGGCCGCTGGAGCTGGCATCGGCGTCGTACTCGGCGGTCGGCGGGTCGGTCGCTCCGATCAGCACCAGGCCGGCGGGCAACACGTCGGTGAGAGTGCCGTTGTGAACGGTGGCGTGGGCGGGCACCGTGAGCAGGACCGTGTAGGTGACCTCCTCGCCGATGGTCGCCTCGCCCACCCCCGCGTTGTGGCTCTCGTCCACGCCGGTCGTGTGGGACTTCGCGAGGGCGACGTTGCTGGTCTTGACGTTGAAGTCGTCGGTCGCCGCGGGGACGTCCTCGTCGTCGGGGTCGACGCCCTGGTCGACGTTGTCCGCCGGATGGTGCGGGACGACGGTGCCCACATTGCTCTCGGTGCCGTAGGAGGCGACGGCGGCGGTGTTGAGGTAGGTGGTGACGACCCGGGGATCCGTGGGCACCGTCAGCCGGTACGTCAGCTCGAGGGTGTCGCCCGGCGCGATCCGGACGGTGTCGGGGCGGTCCCAGCGGATGGCGCTGAGGCTCGCCTTGCCGGCGTAGTCCGGCTGGCCGATGACGCCGGGGTCGTAGCACTCACCGCCGTCGGGGATCGGCGTGGTGATCAGGGCACACGTCACCCCCGCCGGGAGGACGTCCCAGACGTCCGGGCCGACGACGTCCTGGGCGTTGCGGTTGGCGACCGTACCGTCGTTCCGCACCGTCACGGTGTACTCCAGCAGGTCGCCTCCGGTCACCAGCGCGCCCTCGACCAGCACACCTGGAGCGGGACTGATCCGGGTCGCCGCCTTGGTCAGCGACACCGGCGGCGGCGCGGCGATGGAGAAGTCGACCTGGTCCCGGGCGAAGCCGACCGAGCCGTCGGTGTCGGTCCAGGCGAGCTTGGCCAGGTTGCCGGTCAGGTCAGGGGTGGGTCCGGCCGCGCTGCCGATCACCCTGCCCTCGATGGTGACCTCGAAGAAGCCCTCCTGAGAGACGAACCGGTCCGAGCCGTGCGGGGTGCCCAGCTGCCAGACCATGTCCTCCGGAAGACCGCTCTGGCCGTGGTCGACGCTGCCCGCGGTGACCACGGCGTCGACGTACTCCACATTGTCGGGCAGCAGGTCGCGCAGCACCGGGTTCTTGGTGGAGTTGTCCGCGGAGAAGACCACCCTGACCCGGAAGCAGATCCGGTCCCCTTCGTGGAAGGTGTTCGCCGCGATGCCCGGGTCCGGCGTGGAGTCGTAGTCGCCTCGGGTCTCGCACGCGGTCGCGTCCTCCTCGCGCGGTGCCATCAGCTTGTCCAGCTCCGGCTGGTCGGAGGTGATGGTGGCGTGGGAGTCGTCGCGGACGTCGGTGGCCACGTTGCCCGGGCCCTCGGGTGCGTCGACGTCGGGACGGGTGGTCGTCGTCCCGGTCAGGGAGACCTGGTTGGTGTAGCTGTCCCCGGAGACGGTCGGATCGCCCTGCTTGACGTAGCTCGCCCGCATCCGCGCGAAGTAGGTGATCGTCACCTCGTCGCTGTGCGGCACGTCGATCGGATCGAAGACCAGCGTGTAGGTGCCGGTGCCGGGATCGTGGGTGACGTTGGCGAGGGTGGCCCCGACCGGGGCGAACTGGGCGCCGGGCGCGCACTCGGCGGGACTGCCGGACGCATGGTTGACGGCGTCGTCCAGCGGGCAGAGGCCGTCGGGGAGGACATCGGTGAGCACGATGTCGGAGGCGTCGGCGTACTCTCCGGTGCGCACCGTGAGCGTGTACGTCGCGAGGCCGCCCGCGGCGAACTTCTGGTCGTTGTCGTCGCCGCCGGAGGTCTCGGTCGTCACCGACTTGTGCAGCGCGATGTCCTCGGAGGTGACCGTGAGCCGGTCCTCGTCGTCGACCGCGACGTCGGTGTTGTCGTCATGGTCGGTCCCGGTGTAGGTGCCGCCGACCTGCGCCAGATTGGTCAGGCCCTGCTCGCCGGAGGCTCCGCCGATCTCGCGGGTGGGCGCGCCGGTGTTGTTGTCCAGATTGGCGGCCTGCAGACCGTCGATCGGCGTCTCGGCCGGGAAGAGGACATTGGCGCGCTGCGGAATGCCGGCCGCATAGGAGATCCTCTTGATCCCCTGAGGCGCCAGAGTCCCGATGCTCCAGGTGACCTTGGTGTAGACCCCGGGCGTCAGGCCCTGGGCATTGCCCGGTTCGAGCAGGACGGTCTCGACGGTGTCCGGCGCCTGGCAGTCGGCGGGAGGCGGGGTCGCGGTCAGGCTGGGGGCATCGACGTACTCGGGCGCGGTGCTGTTGTCCAGCTCGCCGCAGCCGAGGAATTCCAGCTGCGCCGGGAGATAGTCGACGACGGTCAACGCGTCGGTGGCGGCCTTGTCGTTGTTGGTGACCTTGAGGGTGTAGACGGTGGTGTTGTCGTGAACCCCCCGCACCAGCTCGTGCTCGGGACTGGGCTCGCTCTTCTCGATCCGGACCGCGGTGATCCGCGTGGTCGTGGCGTTGGAGGTGGCGGACTCGATGTAGCCGGGCTGGGTCACCGGCGGGTGGCCGGTGGAGTCGAACCGAGGGATCCGCCGCGCGTCGGTGCTGGCGTAGGCCTCACCGGTGTTCGAGACGGTGGAGCCGACCCGGAAGACGTCCGGGTCCGGGGTGGCGGTGAAGGTGAGCCGCTGCGAGGCGCCGGGCGGCAGGTCGCTGACGTTGGCCCAGATCAGAGTCTCCTGACCGGTGAGCGGATCGGCGATCACCCGAGGCTCGCCCAGCGCGGCCGGCCGGGTCGGACCGGTGTAGTGCACACCGACCGGCAGCACGTCGCGGAAGGTCAGGTTGTACTGCTGCGGCCCGGAGGCGCCGTTGGCGGCGGTCAGCGTGAAGTCGACCGTCCCGCCGACGAGGACCGTCTCATCGGCCCCCTTCGCCACTGTCAAGTCACCGGGCGCCGCCGACGCCGGCACGCCCGGCACGAAGAGCAGCACGGCGCCGAGCACCGCCGCGGTAGCAGCCCAGATGGGCATGGACAGACCTCGACCTTTGACGGTCCACACGAAGCAGCACCCCTGAAATCTTCCCCGGTTGTCTAGCCCGGATTGTGGCAGAGAACCGGCATACCGGGCACAGAGTTCCAAAAAGGAACGGGCGGCCCCCGGATCCGCGGATCGGCCCGACTCAGCCGCAGACCGCGCCGTGGGCGGCCGACTGCACCACCTTGGCGTACTTGCCGAGGACTCCGCGGGTGTACTTCGGCGGGTTGGGCGCCCAGCCCTCCTTGCGGGTCTCCAGCTCGTCCATGGTGACCTCGAGGGTGCGGTTGGCCACGTCCAGGGTGATCGGGTCTCCGTCGCGGACGAAGGCGATCGGCCCGCCGTCCACGGCCTCGGGGGCGATGTGGCCCACGCACAGGCCGGACGAACCGCCGGAGAAGCGCCCGTCGGTGATCAGCAGGAC
>CAZTHV010000080.1:275-11443 GCA_964613165.1 uncultured Marmoricola sp. | reverse complement strand
ATTCGGCTGTTAACCGGAGGGTTGTTGGTTCGAGTCCAACCGGGGGAGCGATGGGCCGTCCGGCGTCAGCCGGACGGCCCGCTGTCATCTGCCCCGGGATCGGAGTGCGGCACGGACACGCCACCCCACCGGCCGGGCCTACTCCGACCACGCTCCGCTGATCGTCGCCGTGGACACGAGCACGGCTCCGGTCGGCGAGAGGACCTAGTCTCCCCAGCCCATCGGGAAGACCTCGAACGCCGTCGCGACGGCCACGCCAAGCCGCTGGCCGGTCATCCGGCCGAAGCCCTCGAGGAACTCGGCGGGATCCCAGTTCTCCCAGCCCAGGCCGTCGATGTAGGCCGCGTGGGCCCGCAGCGACTCCACGCCGAGGTCGAAGGTGTCGGTGATGTCCACGCCGTACTCGGCCTCGGGTGAGCCACCCGCCCAGACGGCCTTGACGCCGCCCCAGGTCTCCAGGCCCTCGTCGGTGAGCTGCTCGGGGAAGATCCACCGGTTGCCGGCGTCGCGGACGGCGTCGAGGGTCGCCTTCCCGACGGCGATGTGGTCGGCCTGGTTGAGGTTGTTGCCCCCGAAGGTCGCCTGGAAGTTGTTGGTGATCACGATGTCGGGCCGGTGCCGGCGTACCTCCCGGGCGATCAGCCGGCGCAGCGGGACGCCGTACTCGAGGATGCCGTCGGGCTGGTGCAGGAAGTCCACCGTGTCGACGCCGACGATCCGCGCCGACTCGATCTGCTCGGCCTCGCGCACCCGGCGGCTCTCGTCGGGATGCATGCCGTCGATGCCGGCCTCGCCGCTGGTCACCATCGTGTAGCCGACCCACTTGCCCTGGCCGGTCCAGCGGGCGACGGCCGCGGCGCCGCCGAACTCCATGTCGTCGGGGTGGGCGACCACGCAGAGCGCGCGCTCCCAGTCCTCGTCCAGCGCAGCCAGTGGTGCGGGAATGTCCATGCCAGCACCGTACGCTTGACCGGTGACCGAGACGAGCGAGCAGCCCACCTTCGATGACCTCGGTCTCGACCCCCGGGTGCTCAAGGCGCTGAAGGACGTCGGCTACGAGACACCGTCGCCGATCCAGGCCGAGGCGATCGGACCGCTGCTCGCCGGGCACCACGTCGTCGGCCTGGCACAGACCGGCACCGGCAAGACGGCAGCCTTCGCGCTGCCGATCCTCTCCCGCGTCGACGTCAGCCAGAAGACCCCACAGGTGCTGGTGCTCGCGCCCACCCGCGAGCTGGCGCTGCAGGTCTCCGAGGCGTTCGAGCGCTACTCCACGCACATCAAGGGACTGCGCGTCCTGCCGGTGTACGGCGGGCAGGGGTACGGCGTGCAGCTGTCCGCTCTCCGGCGCGGCGTCCATGTCGTCGTCGGCACCCCGGGCCGGGTGATGGACCACCTGGACAAGGGCACCCTCGACCTCTCCGAGATCCGCTTCGCGGTGCTCGACGAGGCCGACGAGATGCTCAACATGGGCTTCGCCGAGGATGTCGAGCAGATCCTCTCCGGCACGCCGGACGACAAGCAGGTCGCGCTCTTCTCGGCCACGATCCCGGCCGCGATCCGGCGGATCGCCAAGCGGCACGCGCCCGATGCCGTCGAGGTGACGGTGAAGTCGAAGACGACGACCGCCGCCAATGTCGAGCAGCGCTTCCTCAAGGTCGCGCACGCCCAGAAGCTGGACGCGCTGACCCGGATCCTGGAGATCGAGAACTTCGACGGGATGATCATCTTCGTCCGCACCAAGCAGGGCACCGAGGAGCTCGCCGAGCGGCTGCGCGCCCGCGGGTTCTCGGCCGTGGCGATCAACGGCGACGTCGTCCAGGCGCAGCGCGAGCGGACCATCGACCAGCTCCGCAAGGGCAAGCTGGACATCCTGGTCGCCACAGATGTCGCGGCCCGCGGTCTCGACGTCGAGCGGATCAGCCACGTTCTCAATCACGACATCCCGACCGACACCGAGTCCTACGTGCACCGGATCGGCCGGACCGGTCGCGCCGGCCGCTCGGGCACGGCGATCTCGTTCGTCACTCCCCGTGAGACCGGCCTGCTGCGGGCCATCGAGAAGACCAATCGCACCAAGCTCACCGAGATGCGGCTCCCGACCGTCGAGGACGTCAACGCCTCTCGGGTGGCGAAGTTCACCGAGGCGATCGGGCAGGCGCTCGGCGACAGTCAGCTCGATCTGTTCCGAGACCTGGTGCTGTCCTACGAGCAGGAGCACGACGTGCCGGCGGCCGACATCGCCGCGGCGATCGCTGTACTAGCCCAGGACGGCGAGCCGTTGCTGCTGGAGGACATGCCGGAGCCCGAGGCGCGTCGGCCGAAGCGCTCGGCGGATCGCCCGGCCCTGGCGCGCTACCGGATCGAGGTGGGCCGCAAGCACCGGGTCGAGCCGCGCCAGATCGTCGGCGCGTTGGCCAACGAGGGCGGACTGTCGCGGGAGGACTTCGGGCGGATCGAGGTCAAGCCGGCGTTCTCACTGGTCGAGCTGCCCGCCGAGCTGCCGGCCGAGACGCTGGCAGCGCTCGCCGACACCCGCATCTCCGGCGTGCCGATCGAGCTCAAGCCCGACCGCTTCGACCGGCGTCCCTCGGCCCGTGGGGGCCGGCCCAGCGGATCGCGGCGCCCGGTGCCGGAGCGGGCCCAGGAACGCGCACCGCGGGAGAAGAAGCCGCGACACAAGAAGCCGCAGAGCTGAGCGTCGCCCCGGCCCGCTACGCTCGCCTTCGCAAGGGGCGGTAGCTCAGCCGGTTAGAGCAGAGGACTCATAATCCTTGGGTCGTGGGTTCGAGCCCCACCCGCCCTACGAGCGCCTTTGCGTCGCTTCGGCTGATGACGACAGTCGTCTTCGGTCGAGGCTTGTCTGTTCGGCTGATGCCTCACGCCGCGGAGCCGGTCTGAACGACGTGCGTCAGTGCCCGTCGGCGTGCGCGGCGTCACGGATCTCGCCGACCAGCTCCTCGATGACGTCCTCGAGCGTGACGATCCCGGTGACCCGGCCGCTCTCGTCCACGACGCGGGCCATGTGGGCGCCCTTCTGCTGCAGTGTCTGCAGCGCCATCACCAGCGTGTCGGCGGGGCGGACGGTGGCGAAGGGCCGGATCCACTTGTCCTCGACGACCCGGGCGCGCCCGTGCGGGTCCGGGTGCAGCACGTCCTTGATGTGCAGATAGCCGACCAGCTCGCCGTCGCTGACCACGGGGAAGCGGGAGAAGCCGGTCTCGGCGCACACCGCCTCCACCTCGGCGGCGCGGGCGCCGCGTGGGACGGTCTGCAGCGCGCCGACGGGCAGCAGCACGTCGGCGACGGTGCGTGAGTTGAAGCCGAGAGCGCCGGCGAGCCGGGCGTACTCGCCCTCCTCCAGCAGACCCTTGGCATGCGACTCGTCGACCATCGCCTCGACCTGCTCGCGGGTGAACGAGGAGGAGACCTCGTCGCGCGGCTCGATGCGCACCAAGCGCAGCACGCCGTTGGCGATGGCGTTGAGCAGCCAGACGACCGGCCGAAGGACGGTCACCACGACCATCATCGGTGGGCCGAAGACCAGGGCCGCCCGCTCGGGTCCGGCGAGTGCCAGGTTCTTCGGCACCATCTCGCCGAGGACGACGTGCAGATAGATGACGATCGAGAGTGCCAGTGCGAAGGCCACCGGGTGCAGCCAGCTCTCCGGCAGGCCGACCGCGTCGGCGAGTGGCTCCAGCAGGTGGGCCAGCGCCGGCTCGGCGACGGCGCCCAGCCCGAGGGAGCACACGGTGATCCCGAGCTGTGCGCCGGCCATCACCAGCGAGACCTGCTCCATGGCGCGCAGCGTCGTGCGCGCGAGCGCGGAGCCCCGCTGTGCCCGCGGCTCGATCTGGGTACGCCGGGCCGAGACCAGCGCGAACTCCGCGCCGACGAAGAACGCGTTGCCCAGCAGCAGCACGATGCCGAGGATCAGCGCGGACTGGGTGCTCATCGCGGCATCGTCTCCGGTCCGGTCCCGGGACCGAGCCGGCGGATCTCGATCCGGTCGACCCGGAGCCCGTCCATCCGCACCACCCGGAGCCGGACCAGCTCCTCGACGGGCTCCTCGTCCTCGTCGTCGGTGGGCACCGGCGGAAGCGGGACGGTGATCGCGTCGTCGCGCGCGGGGATGCGGCCGAGGGCCCGCACCAGCAGGCCCGCGACGGTGTCGTAGGACTCGTGCTCGGGCAGCGCGATCCCGGTGGCGTCGAGCACCTCGTCGGGCCGGAGCAGGCCGGAGACGATCCAGGAGCCGTCGGGTCGCTGCCGCATCCGCGCTCCCGACCGGTCGTGCTCGTCGGCGATGTCGCCGACGATCTCCTCCACGACGTCCTCGAGGGTGACCACGCCGGCCGTCCCGCCGTACTCGTCGGAGACGATGGCCATCTGGAAGCCCTCGCCGCGCAGCAGCGCCAGCAGCGGGTCGAGACGCAGCGACTCGGGCACGACCGTCGCGGACACCATCACCTCGCGGACCCGGGTCGAGGCGCGCTCGGAGCGGGGGACGGCGACGGCCTGCTTGACGTGCACCGAGCCGACGACCTTGTCGCTGCTGCCCTTGACGACGGGGAACTTGGAGAAGCCGGTGGCGGCGGAGAGGTCGATGATCTCGCTGACCGGATCGCTGGCGTCCACCGCTGCCATGCGCAGCCGTGGGGTCATGATCTCCCCGGCGGTGCGCGGGCCGAAGGCGATGGAGCGCTGGACCAGATGGGCGGTCTCGGTGTCCAGGGTGCCCTCGGTGGCCGAGCGGCGTGCCAGGGAGGACAGCTCCTCCGACGACCTGGCCGAGCGCAGCTCCTCCTGCGGCTCCACGCCGAGGGAGCGGACGATCGCGTTGGCCGAGCCGTTGAGCATCCGGATCGGCCAGCCCATCACGGCGGTGAAGCCGCGCTGGAAGCGCTGGGTGGCCTTGGCGGTGGCCAGCGGCAGGGCGATCGCGACGTTCTTGGGGACCAGCTCGCCGAAGACCATCGTCGCGATGGTGGCGATCACCAGGCCGAGGGCCAGCGCCGTGGGCTGTACCGCTCCCCGCGGTACTCCGAGGTCGGCGAGTGGCTCGCGGATCAGCGCCGCGATGGCCGGCTCGGCCAGGAAGCCGATCACCAGGTTGGTGAGGGTGATCCCGATCTGGGCCCCGGAGAGCTGCGTGGACAGCGCTCTGAGCGCCGTCTGCACGCCGGCCGCGCCCCGGTCGCCCTCACGAGCCGCCCGGTCCACCTCCGCCCGGTCCACGGTGACCAGCGCGAATTCGGCGGCCACGAAGAGCCCGCAGGCGACCACCAGCACCACGGACACCGCGAGCAGCAGCCACTCCATGTCCCCATTCTTGCGGAACCGGGACCGCGCCCATGCGTCCGGGCCCGCAGCGGAGCGCGTTCTGTCGTGACGCCGACCCCGGGCGTCCCGATCCGGCCGGTCCCTGACACACCGCGCCGATGGCTGGCGTGAATTGCCTCGATAGTTCACAATAGGACCACAAGTACACAGGTGTCACTGGTGACACAGCTGGCTCAGGCCCGGGATCGCTGGGGAAGGCGTAGCCCACACGCCGGAGTCAGAGGAGGCACCAGTGATTCGATCCATCGATGCCACGTCGCCGCGTGGAACGGGCCGCGGGAGCACCCGGGGCGTCCTGTACATCCACTCGGCGTCGTCCGCGCTGTGCCCGCATGTCGAGTGGGCAGTCGGCGGCGTGCTGGGTACCGCGGTCAGCCTGGAGTGGACCCCGCAGCCGGCCCAGGCCGGCAGCTACCGCGCCGAGCTCTCCTGGACCGGCGCCACCGGCACCGCCGCGGCGATCACCTCGGCGCTGCGCGGCTGGGACCGCCTTCGCTTCGAGGTCACCGAGGAGCCGACAGCCGCCACCGAGGGTGCCCGCTTCTCCTATGCCCCCGACCTGGGCGTCTTCCATGCCGTCACCGGGGTCCACGGCGACGTGATGATCCCCGAGGACCGGCTCAAGGCGGCGATGGTCAAGGCCGCGCTCGGCGAGACCACCATCGAGCTCGCCGTCAACCTGCTGCTCGGCACTCCGTGGGACGACGAGCTGGAGCCGTTCCGGTACGCCGGCGACGGTGCGCCGGTCCGCTGGCTGCATCAGGTCGTCTGATCGGTCGTCTGATCGCCCCTCGCCTCTCGCCTCTCGCCTCTCGGGGAGCTGGGAGCTCAGAGCGGGATGTTCCCGTGCGCCCCGCGGGTGACCAGGCCGGAGTCCACGATGGCGCGGGCGATCACGCCGAGGGTCCTGCCCGGCTCGACCACCTCGTCGATCACGCCGATCTCCACGGCCTTGTCGATGCCGCCGGCAATGCGGGCGTGCTCCTCGGCGAGGTCGGCCTCGACCTGGGCGCGGATGTCGGGGGCGACCTCGGAGAGCTTGCGGCGGTGCAGGATGCGCACCGCGGCGACGGCCCCCATGACGGCGATCTCGGCGTCCGGCCAGGCGAACACCTTGGTGGCCCCCAGCGCACGTGAGTTCATCGCGATGTAGGCGCCGCCGTAGGTCTTGCGGGTCACCACGGTCACCCGGGGCACGACAGCCTCGCCGAAGGCGTGCAGCAGCTTCGCCCCCCGGCGTACGACGCCATCCCACTCCTGGCCCACGCCAGGCAGGTAGCCGGGCACGTCGACCAGGACGATCAGCGGGATGCCGAAGGCGTCGCACATCCGCACGAAGCGGGAGGCCTTCTCCGCGGAGATGGAGTCCAGGCAGCCGCCCAGGCGCAGCGGGTTGTTGGCGATGACGCCGACGGTGCGGCCGCCGAAGCGGCCCAGCGTGGTGACGATGTTGGGCGCCCACTTGGCGTGCAGCTCGACCGAGGTGTCGTCATCGAGCACGGCCTCGACCAGCGGGTGCACGTCGTACGCGCGCTTGCTGGACTCCGGCAGCAGCTCGCCGAGCTCGACGTCCTCGACCGCGTCGACGTCGAGGGTGCCCTGGATGCCGATCAGCTCGACCAAGGCGCCGGCACGCTCCAGCGCCTCCTGCTCGGTCTCGGCGAGCACGTGGACCACACCCGAGCGGCGTCCGTGTGGCTCCGGGCCGCCCAGCCGCAGCATGTCGACGTCCTCGCCGGTCACCGAGCGGACCACGTCCGGGCCGGTGACGAAGATCCGACCCTCGGGCCCGAGGATCACCACGTCGGTCAGCGCCGGGCCGTACGCCGCGCCGCCGGCCGCCGCGCCGAGGACGACCGAGAGCTGAGGGATCACCCCGGATGCCTTGGTCATGACATGGAAGATCCGGCCGACCGCGTGCAGCGAGAGCACGCCTTCGGCCAGCCGCGCGCCGCCGGAGTGCCAGATGCCGACGATCGGCACTCGGTCGGTCAGCGCCCGCTGGTAGGCCTTGACGACCACGTCGCAGCCGGCCACCCCCATGGCGCCGCCCATGATCGTCGCGTCGGAGCAGAAGGCCACCGTGGTCTTGCCGCGCACCCGGCCGATGGCCGCGAGCATGCCGGAGTCGTCCACGTCCGAGATGGCCTCGAAGACGCCGTCGTCGAACAAGGCCGCCAGCCGGCGCAAGGGGTGCCGGGGATCCTCCTCGCGGGGTGGCTTGGCCGCGGAGGGACGTTCGGGCGCCTGGGTCACGAGAGGCTCCCGAACGCGACCGCGACGTTGGCGCCGCCGAAGCCGAAGAAGGTGCCCAGTCGGTGCGACGGGTGCCGGGGGCGCGTCACGAGATGCTCCCGAACGCGACCGCGACGTTGGCGCCGCCGAACCCGAACGAGTTGTTCAGTGCGACGATGTCGCCGCCGCGGAGCTCGCGGGCCGTGGTGGCGATGTCCAGGTCGACCGCCGGGTCGACCTCGTCGAGGTTGATGGTCGGTGGGGAGAGCCGGTTCTTGATCGCGAGCACGGTGGCGATCGACTCCAGGGCTCCGGCGCCACCGAGCAGGTGCCCGGTCATCGACTTGGTGCTGGTCACCACCGCGTCGTGAGCGTGAGCGCCCAGCGTGGTGTGGATCATCAGCGCCTCCGCCACGTCGCCCTGAGGGGTGGAGGTGGCGTGCGCGTTGATGTGCCCCACGTCGGCGGGGGAGAAGCCGCCGTCGGCGATCGCCGCGAGGATCGCGCGGGTTCCGCCGCGGCCCTCGGGGTCGGGCTGGGCGATGTCGTGGGCGTCGTTGGTGAGCCCGATGCCGAGCACCTCGGCGTAGATCTTGGCGCCACGGCCGCGAGCGTGCTCCAGCTCCTCGAGCACCAGCACGCCGGCGCCCTCGCCGAGGACGAAGCCGTTCCGCGCGGTGTCCCAGGGCCGCGACACCGTCGTCGGGTCGCCGCCCCCCTCGCCGCTGGCAGTCTTCGACAGCGCCATCATGTTGGAGAAGGCCGCCATCGGCAGCGGGTGGATCGCCGCCTCGGTCCCGCCGGCGAGCATCACCTCGGCGCGGCCGAGCCGGATCTGGTCCACCGCGAGGGCGACGCCCTCGTTGCCGGAGGCACATGCCGAGACCGGCGTGTGCACGCCCGCCTTGGCGCCGACGTACAGGCCGATGTTGGCCGCCGGAGCGTTCGGCATCAGCATCGGGACGGCCAGTGGGGAGACCCGCCGGGCGCCCTTGCCCAGCAGCAGGTCGTAGTTGGCCAGCAAGGTGTTGACCCCGCCGATGCCGGAGGCGACGGCGACGCCGAGGCGCTCGCGGTCGAGCCCCTCCCCGGCGTCGCCGGCCAGACCGGCATCGGCCCATGCCTCCATGGCGGCCACCAGAGCCAGCTGCGCGGAGCGGTCCAGCCGGCGGGCCTTGACCCGCTCCAGGACGTCGGTCGGGTCGACCGCGGCCGGCGCCGCGATCTTGACCTCGAGGCCCTCGGCCCAGTCCGCATCGAGGTGGCGGACCCCGGACTTGCCGGCCACCAGGCCCTCCCAGGTGCCGGCGACGTCGCCGCTGAGGGGGGTGGTGGTGCCCATTCCGGTGACGACAACTCGTCTACGACTCATGCTGATGCTCCCGCGAGACAGTGGTGAGAAGGGGTGTCAGGCCGCCTGGGCCCGCTCGATGTAGGCGACGGCATCGCCGACGGTCTTGAGGTTCTTGACCTCGTCGTCGGGGATGCGGACGTCGAACTTCTCCTCGGCCGCAACGACGACCTCGACCATCGACAGCGAGTCCACGTCCAGGTCGTCGGTGAACGACTTGTCGAGCTGGACGTCGTCGGCGGGGATGCCGGTGACCTCGTTGACGATCTCGGCGAGCTCGGCGCGGATCTCCTCGGTGGTGGCCATGACGGTGTTCCTCTCGTTCTCTTCGGGTGGGGGTCGTGCGGTGGAATCAGGGGACGCGGATGACCTGCGCGGCGTACGCCAGGCCGGCGCCGAAGGCGATCAGCAGCGCAAGGTCGCCACTGTGTGCCTCGCCGTCGAGCACCAGCTGCTGGAGGGCGAGCGGGACCGAGGCGGCCGAGGCGTTGCCCTGATGGGCGACGTCGCGGGCGATGGTGACGTGCTCGGGCAGCTTCATCGACCGGGCCATCGCGTCGGTGATCCGCATGTTGGCCTGGTGCGGGACGAAGAGGTCCAGGTCCTCGGCGGTGATGCCGGTGCGCTCGAGCGTCTCGGCGGCGACCTTGGCCATGGTGTACGACGCCCAGCGGAAGACCGCGTGGCCCTGCATCACCAGCGCCGGCATGGTGGGTGCGTCGGAGACGAGCACGTCGCGCCAGTCCTCGCGCTGCCGGATCAGGTCGTACTGCTCGCCGTCGCTGCCCCAGACGACCGGGCCGATGCCGGCGACGTCGGACGGACCGACCACGGCCGCGCCCGCGCCGTCGGCGAAGATGAAGGCAGTGCCGCGGTCGGTGGGGTCGGTGATGTCGCTCAGGCGCTCGACGCCGATCACCAGCACATGGGTCGCCGTGCCCGCGCGGATCAGGTCGGAGGCCAGGGCGAGGGCGTGGCAGAAGCCGGCGCAGGCCGCGGAGATGTCGAACGCCGCGGCGGTGGACCCCAGGTCGTGGGCGACGGCGGTCGCGACCGCGGGAGTCTGCATCAGGTGCGAGACGGTGGCGACGATCACGCAGTCGAGCTGGCCGGGCAGGATGCCGGCGTCCTCCAATGCCTCGCGCGCGGCGCCGACGGCCATCATCTGGACCGACTCCTCGGGCAGAGCCCAGCGCCGCTCGATGATCCCGGAGCGCTGCTGGATCCATTCGTCGGTGGAGTCGATCGCCTCGACGATCTCGCTGTTGGGCACCACCCGTCCGGCGCGGTAGTGGCCCAGCCCCAGCACCGCGCTGTGCTGGGCCGGCGCGGGCTGCCTCAGTCCGGTCGGCGCGCCGGCGCTCATCCGGCGACCGCCTGCGGGTGCAGCCGGACGAGTGGCTGGCCGGGCGAGACCAGGTCGCCGTCCTCGACCAGCCACTCCACGATCGTGCCGCCGTGGGGAGCGACGACCGGGGACTCGTCACGGGTGGAGCGGACCAGCCCGACCTGGGTCGCCGGGGCCAGCTCGGTGCCTGCCTCGGCCCCGCCGTCGAGGGCGTGGCGCAGGAACGTGCCCTTGGAGGGTGCCACCAAGAGTCGCCAGGTCGGATGCTGGCTGATCGGGGACGGGCTGGCGTGCTCGTCGATGAACGCGCGGGCGGCGTCGAGCTGGTCGGGCGTCTTCAGCGCGAAGGTCTGCACGTCCCCGGAGAAGAAGCGCCGCGCGATGCCGGTCAGCGTGCCGGCGGGCGGCACCTCCAGGATGCCGGTGACGCCGAGGTCGCGCATCGTCTCCAGGCAGAGGTCCCAGCGCACCGGGTTGGCGACCTGGCGGATGATCCGGCGCAGCACCTCGTTGCCGTCGTGGACGACCCGGCCATCGGCGTTGGAGATGACCGGGACCCGGGGGTCGTGCGTGGACACTGCGCGGGCGAGCTGGCCGAGGACGGAGACGGCCGGCGCCATGTGCTCGGTGTGAAAGGCGCCGGCGACCTGGAGCGGCATCAGCCGGGCCTTGGCCGGGGGCTCGTCGGCCAGCGACTGGAGCTGCTCCAGGGTCCCGGCTGCGACGACCTGGCCGGCCGCGTTCATGTTGGCCGGGGTCAGGCCGTGGCGAGCCAGCGCCGCGGCGACCTCGTCGGGGTCGCCGCCCAGGACCGCGGTCATGCCGGTGGGAACCGCAGCGGCCGCCTGGGCCATCGCCTTGCCGCGCTCTCGGACCAGGACCATCGCCTGC
>CAZTHV010000080.1:0-265 GCA_964613165.1 uncultured Marmoricola sp. | reverse complement strand
GATGGCGCGCGCGCCGGTGGCCGCGGTCAGCTCGCCGACGCTGTGTCCGGCGACGGCGCCGATGCGCCCGAAGGCGTCGGCGGGGTGCGGGAAGAGCTCCAGCGCCGACACCAGGCCGGCTGCCACCAGGAGCGGCTGGGCGATGGCGGTGTCCCGGATGGTCTCGGCGTCGGCCTCGGTGCCGTAATGGGCCAGATCGAGGCCGGCCACCACGGAGAGCCACTCGAACCGCGCCGCGAAGGCCGGCTCCTCGAGCCAGGGACGC
>CAZTHV010000079.1:0-11480 GCA_964613165.1 uncultured Marmoricola sp. | reverse complement strand
ACCCAGGTCGAGAACGCGGACCGGCCGTCGAAGCGGGGGAGGCCCCGCACCACGGCGAGGAGGGCCTCCTGGGTGGCGTCCTCGGCGTCGGCGTCGTTGCCGCAGATGCGCCGGCACACGGCGTGCACCCGGTCCACCTGCCCGCGCAGCAGCTCCTCGAGGGCATCCCGGTCCCCTGCCCGGGCGGCACGGACCTGCGCGTCGACGTCCCGCTCAGCGACAATCTTTCCGCCTTCCGCCTCGTCGCGATCGCGACCGACGGATCGCAATATTTCGGCACCGGCGAGACGAGCGTGCCGATCCGCGCGCAGATCGAGAAACGGCCGATCACCGCGGTATCGCCGGGCGCGATCTGCACGTCGACCTCCCCCGCCGGGCCGACCACGTGCAGCACCTGCACCCCTGCCGCGGCCAGCTCGGGCGCGACCGCGGCGACGGTGCGGTTGACCGACCGGGCACCCTGCGAGCCGCCGGTGACCAGCAGGGTGGGCAACGCGGGGTCGAGGCCGAACGCGGCGGCGCCTTCGGCCCGCATGGCGGCGCGGTCCAGCGTCGAGATCATCCGGCGGATGGGCAGGCCGGTGCAGACGGCGTGCGGCAGCCTGCTGCCCGGGAAGCTGGTGGCGACGTAGCGGGTGAGCCGAGCACCGAGCTTGTTGGCCATGCCGGGCAGGGCATTGCCCTCGTGAACGACGAGCGGGAGCCGGCGTCTCCGCGCCGCGAGGTACGCCGGGACGGAGACGTAGCCGCCGAAGCCCACGACGACGTCGGGCCGGACCCGGTCCAGCACCGCGACCGCCTCGTTGACCGACGCCCGCAGCCGCCCCGGCAGGCGCAGCAGCGCCGCGTCGATCGAGCGGGACAGCGGCACCGGGGTGACCAGCTCGAGCGGGTAGCCGGCGGCCGGGACGACCGTGTTCTCCAGGCCCTTGGGAGTGCCCAGCGCGGTCACCTCGAGCTCGGGGTGCCGCCGCCGCAGGGCGTCGGCGGTCGCCAGCAGCGGTGAGGTGTGTCCCGCGGTCCCACCCCCAGCGAGCAGGACCCGCTTCATTGGCCGGCCCTCACCGGGGTCGAGCGGGACCGGGCGCCGACCGCGGCTCGCGCCGGGAGTCCCTGACCACGGCGGCGGGCCGCCTTGCGGGCGCTCAGCGCGGCGGCGGCCTCGGGCGTGGTCCGGGCGAACCCGATCAGCAGGCCGACCGCGACCAGCGTCGGTACCAGCGAGGAGCCGCCGTAGGACACCAACGGCAGCGGGATGCCGATGACCGGCAGCAGCGCGAGCACCATGCCGACGTTGATCACCACGTGGGCCATCAGCCAGGTGACGATGCCGGCGGACGCGTAGCGGATGAAGAGGCTGTCGGTCTCGCGGGCGACCCGCAGCCCGGCGTACGCGATGGTGAGGAAGAGACCCAGCACCAGCAGCGTGCCGACCAGGCCGAGCTCCTCGCCCAGCACGGCGAAGATGAAGTCGGTATGGGCGTAGGGCAGGTTGCCCCACTTCTGCTGGCTGGCCCCGATGCCCTTGCCCAGGATGCCACCGCTGGCCAGGCCCAGGATGCCGTGACCGGCCTGCCAGCCGGAGCCCTGGAAGTCGTCGAACGGGTTGACGAAGGAGGTGATCCGCTCCAGCCGCTCCGGGCTGCGCACGGCCAGCGCCAGTGCCCCGACGCTCACCAGGCAGACGAGGGCACCGAAGATCCGGCCGGGCACGCCGATGACCCAGAAGACACCCATCGCGATGGCCATCAGCACCAGCGCGGTGCCGAGGTCGCCACCGAGCAGGACCAGGCCGACGACCAGCATCACCACCGGCAGCACCGGCACCACCACGTGACGCCAGGAGCCGAGCAGCGCGTCCTTGCGGGCGTAGACGTCCGCGCACCACAGCAGCATCGCGAACTTGCCCACCTCGGAGGGCTGGATCTGCACCGGGCCGAGCGCCAGCCAGTTCTTGTTGCCGTTGACCTCGACCCCCATCGAGGTCTGGGTGAGCACGAGCAGCGCCACCGCGGTCAGCAGCATCGGCCAGGCCAGGAAGCGCAGCCACCGCAACGGCAGCCTGGTGGCGATCCAGGCGCACGGCAGCGCGATCAGCACCCAGGTCAGCTGCTTGGTCGCCCAGTAGTAGCTGTTGCCGCCATGGTGCTTGTAGGAGTCGACGCTCGAGGCGGAGAGCACCATCACCAGGCCGATGGTCAGCAGCAGCGCGGTCGCGCCCAGCAGCAGGTGGTACGGCGCCAGCGGCCGGGCCAGCGTCTCGCGGACCGAGGCCACCGGGCCACGATGCTGCGTGGACTCCCGCGTGGGATCCCGGTCGGTGGGCGGCTGGCCGGGCCTCGGGCTCATCCCTCCACCCTCCTCGCTCGCTCTCTGCCAATCGTTCGCTACGGCAACCGGTGCACCGCGGCGGCGAAGGCATCCCCGCGGGCCTTGTAGTCGGTGAACATGTCCATCGAGGCGCACCCGGGCGCCAACAGGACGGTGTCCCCCGGTCGAGCCAGCGCCGCGGCCTCCGTCACCACCCGGTCCATCGGACCGTGAGGACCAGTCTCCCCGGCATCGATCCGGATCACCGGCACATCAGGCGCGTGTCGGGCGAGCGCCTCGGCGATCAGCGGTGCGTCCCGGCCGATCAGCACGACCCCGCGCAGCCGGTCGCGCACCTGGATCACCAGGTCGTCGAAGGTCGCGCCCTTGGCCAGTCCGCCCGCGATCCACACCACCGGGTCGTAGGCCCGCAGCGAGGCCAGCGCGGCCGGCGGGTTGGTGGCCTTGGAGTCGTCGATCCAGGTGACGTCGCCGACCCTGGCCACCTCGGTGATCCGGTGTGCCCCGGGTCGGAAGGTGGTCAGCGCGTCGCGGACCGCGGCGGTGGAGACCCCGTGGGACCGGGCCAGCGCCGCCGCGGCGAGCGCGTTGGCCACGAAGTGCGGAGCCGGCGTGGCCAGGTCGCCGATCGTGCACAGCTCGGCCGCCGAGGACTGCCGCTCGGCGATGAAGGCCCGGTCGACCAGGATGTCGTCGACCACGCCGACCATGCCCACGCCGGGGGTGCCGAGGGTGAAGCCGATCGCGCGGGCTCCCTCGGCAACCTCGGCCTCGCGGACCAGCCGCTCGGTGACCGGGTCGGCGAGGTTGTAGACGCAGGCTCGCTCGACGCCCTCATAGACCCGGCCCTTGTCGGCGACGTACGCGGCCATCGACGGGTACCAGTCGAGGTGGTCCTCGGCGACGTTGAGCACGACGGCGGACTCCGCCCGCATCGAGGTCGTGTAGTGCAGCTGGAAGCTGGACAGCTCCACGGCCAGAACGTCGTACGGCGCGCTCCCGCTCTCGGTCTCGGTCATCACCGCCTCGACGATCGGCAGTCCGACGTTGCCGCAGGCGACGACTCGCCGGCCCGACGCCCGCAGGATCGCCTCGAGCATCTGCACGGTCGTGGTCTTGCCGTTGGTGCCGGTGACCGCGAGCAACGGAGCCGGGTGGTCGGGATGGCGCACCCGCCAGGCCAGCTCCACCTCGCCCCACACGGGCACGCCGTCCGCGACCGCCTGCGCGATCAGCGGGGCATCGGGACGCCAGCCCGGAGAGGTGACCAGCACGTCGACACCGTCCGGCAGCTCGGCGGTGCTGCCCGGCCCGAGCCGGACGTCGGCGCCCAGGATCTCCAGCATGGTGCCCTTGTCGGCGCGCTCGCCCTCGGCAGACTCGTCCAGCACGGTGACGTGCGCGCCGAGGTGGGTGAGGTTGTCGGCCGCGGCGAAGCCGGAGAGGCCGAGCCCGGCGACGACCGCGTGCACGCCCTCCCAGGAGTCGAGCCGACCCAAAGAGAGCACCAGCGCCTGCGGATCACGCACCGGCGACCCACTCCGCGTAGAAGATGCCCAGTCCGGCCGCCACGAAGACGGCCGCGATCAGCCAGAAGCGGACCACCACGGTGATCTCCTCCCAGCCGAGCAGCTCGAAGTGGTGGTGCAGCGGAGCCATCCGGAAGAGCCGCTTGCCCTTGGTGAGCTTGAAGTAGCCGACCTGCAGGATCACCGAGGCGGTCTGCAGCACGAAGAGACCGCCGACGATCAGCATCAGCAGCTCGGTGCGCGTGAGCACGGCGATCCCGGCGACCGCACCGCCGAGCGCCAGCGACCCGGTGTCGCCCATGAAGATCTGCGCGGGCGAGGCGTTGTACCAGAGGAAGCCGAAGCAGGCGCCGGTGATCGCGGCGCACACCACCGCCAGGTCGAGCGGATCGCGGACGTCGTAGCAGGCCGGGCCGGGGACCAGCTCGCAGGACTGGTTGTTCTGCCAGATGTTCACCAGGGTGTAGGCGCCGAAGACCATCATCGAGGCGCCGGCGGCGAGGCCGTCGAGGCCGTCGGTGAGGTTGACCGCGTTGCTGAAGCCGGCGATGAGCACCACGATGAAGACGATCAGCACCGCGGTCGGCAGTGCGAGTCTCTCCAGGTCGCGGGTGAAGGAGATCGCGTGACCGCCGGGGGTCTCGCCCCGCTCGTCGGTGAACGGCTTGACCTCCCACAGCACCAGCCACGCGAAGATCCCCGCCACCAGTGCCTGGCCGATGATCTTCGCGTGGCTGCGCAGGCCGAGGTTGCGCTGCTTGTAGATCTTGATGAAGTCGTCCAGGAAGCCGACGGTGCCCAGGCCGACGTACAGGAACAGCAACAGCAGCGCGGAGGCCGACGGGTCGGCGCCGGTGATCAGCTTGGCGGCGAAGTAGGCGATCACGGTCGCCAGCACGATGACCAGGCCGCCCATGGTCGGCGTGCCCCGCTTGGTGTGGTGCGTGGTCGGGCCGTCGTCGCGGATCAGCTGGCCGTAGCCCTTGGCCGCGAAGACCCGGATCGCCACCCGAGTGCCGATGATGGTGAAGATCAGCGAGAGCCCACCGGCGAGCAGGATCGCTCTCACGGCCTCTCCTCCTCGGGTGCTTGCTCCAGGGGCGCTTGCTCCAACAGGGCCCGGGCGACTCGCTCCAGTCCAGCGGCTCGCGATGCCTTGACCAGCACGACATCGGAGCCTCGGACATTCTCACGCAACCAGGTCACCGCGTCCGCCACCCCCTCCACCAGGACCGACGTGTCGTTCGTCTCGCCCATCGCCCGGGCACCCTCGCCGACCACGACCAGCCGGTCGATGCCCAGCTCCATGGTCAGCAGCCCTACCCGGCGGTGCTCGGCATCGCCGGCCCCGCCGAGCTCGCGCATCTCCCCCAGGACGGCGAGGGTGCGACGGCCGGTCCGGGCGCCGATGCCGGCCAACGTGTCCAGTGCCGCCGCCATCGACTCCGGATTGGCGTTGTAGGCGTCGTTGACCACGATCAATCCGTCGTCGCGCTCACTCAACTCCATGCGCCACGGCGAGAGTGCGGCGACTCCGGCGAGCGCGGACGCCGTGGCCGGCAGCGGCACACCGGCCACGAGCGCGGTCGCGGCTGCGGCAGCGGCGTTGACCGCCTGGTGCTCCCCGAGGAGGCGCAGCGCGACCTCGGCCGTCTCGCCGGCGTAGGTCAGCGTGAAGGCGGGCCGGCCCAGGTCGTCGAGGCGAAGATCGGCCATCCCGACGTCCGCGCCGGGGGTCGTACCGAAGGTGAGCACCCTCTCCGTCGTCCGAGCGGTCATCGCGGCGACGCGCGCGTCGTCGTGGTTGAGCACCGCGGTGCCGCCGGGAGAGAGCGCCTCGACCAGCTCGCCCTTGGCCCGGGTGATCGCGTCCTGGCTGCCGAACTCGCCCAGGTGCGCCTGCCCGACGTTGACCACCACGGCGATGTCGGGCGGCGCGATCGCGCAGAGCTCGGCAATGTGACCCGCGCCACGGGCACCCATCTCCAGGACCAGGAAGCGAGTCGAGGTCCCCGCGCGCAGCACCGTCAGCGGAAGGCCGAGCTCGTTGTTGAAGGAGCCGTACGTCGCCACGGTCGGCCCGCCCGCGGCCAGGACGGCCGCCAGCATGTCCTTGACCGAGGTCTTGCCCTGCGAGCCGGTGATCCCCACGACGACCGGGCCACCGCGGGCGCGCAGCCGCTCCAGGACCACCCGGGCGAGAGCCTGCAGGGCCGCCCGGACGTCGCCCACCACGACCGACGGCACGCCGGTGGGCCGTGCGGCCAGCGCCGCCGCCGCTCCCCCGGCCACCGCACCGGAAGCGAAGTCATGACCGTCGACGTGGTCGCCGGCCAGCGCCACGAACAGCCCGCCGGGCACCGGATCCCGGCTGTCCAGGAAGGCCGCGCCGGTGACCGGCGTGCCCGGGTCGGCGTCGTGGACGCCGGCCCGCTGACCACTGGCAGCGACCACCTCGGCGATCTCCCCGAGAGTCATCGCGATCATCCCAGCGCCTCGATCGCGGCCCGAACCTCGTCGCGGTCGTCGAAGACGTGAACCACACGGTCGGCGCCGGCGCCCACCTCCTGGCCGGTCTCGTGGCCCTTGCCGGCCACCAGCACGGTGTCGCCGGGCCGAGCCAGCGACACGGCGTGCCGGATCGCCTCCCGACGGTCGCCGATCTCGACCACCTCGGCGGACGGCGGCGAGTGCCGGCCGACGCCGGCGAGCACCTCGGCGCGGATCAGCGCCGGGTCCTCCGAGCGCGGGTTGTCGTCGGTGACCACCAGCACGTCGGCGAGGCGGGACCCGATCTCGCCCATCAGCGGGCGCTTGCCCACGTCGCGGTCGCCGCCGGCGCCGACGACCAGCAGCAGCCGGCCGGCGGTCACCGTGCGCAGCGCGGCCAGCGCCGCTTCGAGCGCCTCCGGCTTGTGGGCGTAGTCGACGATCGCCAGGAACGGCTGGCCGGCCTCGATCCGCTCAAGCCGTCCGGGCACCCCCCCGGCGTCGGTCAGACCCGCCGCCACGGCAGCCGGGTCGATACCCGCCTCGGCGGCGAGCGCCACGGCGCACAGAGCGTTGGACACGTTGAAGGCGCCGGGCGTCGGCACCCTGGCGGGCAGCCGCTCGCCACCCGGCGTGAGCACCGTGAAGCGAGAGCCGTCGGCCTCCATCGTCACGTCGACGGCGCGCCAGTCCGCCGGCGCGCCCTCGGCGGAGAAGGTCGCCATCGGCACCTCGGCCACCTCCAGCAGCCGGCGGCCGTGCTCGTCGTCGACGTTGGTCAGGCCGCGCCGCGACCTGGCCTCGGTGAAGAGCGCCGCCTTGGCGGCGAAGTAGTCGTCGAGACCGGCGTGGAAGTCGAGGTGATCGCGGCCCAGGTTCACGAAGGCCGCGGCGTCGAAGACGGCGCCGTCGACGCGGCCCAGCACCAGCGCGTGACTGGACACCTCCATCGCGCAGGCCCGGACCCCCTGCTCCCGCATCACCGCGAAGAGTGCCTGCAGATCGGGGGCCTCCGGCGTGGTGAGCGCGGTGTCGACCTCGCGGCCGAGCATCCGGGTGCCGATCGTCCCGACCACGGCGGCGGGCACGCCGGCAGTCTCCAGGGCTCGCTCCAGCAGCCGGGTGGTGGTGGTCTTGCCCTGGGTCCCGGTGACCGCCATCAGGGTGAGCCCGCGCGCCGGATCGCCGTAGATCCGGGCGGCCAGCGCGCCGAGCACCTCCCGCGGGCGCGGCACGACCAGCACCGGGAGCCCGGCGGCCAGGGCTTCGGCGCGGCCGACCACGTCGGTGAGCACCGCGACCGCGCCGGCGGCGCCCGCCGTGCCGGCGTACGTCGCGCCATGGGTCCGCGACCCGGGCAGGGCGGCGTAGAGATCGCCCGGCCGGACCCGGTCGGTGCTCAGCGTGACGCCGGTGACCAGCACGCCGGTGGCATCCCCCAGGACAGGGGCACCCAGTGCCGCCGCGACGTCGGCCAGCGGCGTTCGCGGCGGGGCGGCGGGGCGGGTCAAGTCGAGCACGCCAGCGAACCTATCTCCAGGAGACGACCGACCGGCGGGTCGCACTCGCACGTCCCCACGCGCGGATCACCACTCGATGGGCAGCTTGGCCGGCGGGGTGCCGGTGGGCGGCACCGAGTACTTCTGCAGCAGGTAGGAGAGGATCTTGCGGAACACCGGCCCGGCCGTACCGCCACCGCTGGCCCCGGCCTTCGGCTTGGAGATCACCACGTAGACGGTGAACCGCGGGTCGTCGGCCGGCGCGAACCCGGCGAAGGAGACCGCCAGCGAGCCGTCGTAGCACTTGCACTTGGCGCCGACCTGCTGCGCCGTGCCGGTCTTGCCGGCGACGCGGTAGCCCTCGATGCCGGCGCCTGGGGCCGTGCCGGCGCCCTGGGTGGTCACCATCTCCATCATCCGGGCCGTCGCCGCGGCCGCCTCGGGGCTGACCACCTGCCGCCGGGTCGCGGTGTCGGTGCCGACCACGTTGCCGGAGCTGGTGGTGGCCCGGCCCATGACCAGGCTCGGCGTGACCAGCTCGCCTCCGTTGGCGATCGCGTTGACGGCGGCCGCCATCTGCAGGGCGTTGACCGAGAGCCCCTGGCCGAAGGAGATCGTCGCCCGGGTCAGGTCGGTCCAGCTGTCCGCCGGCGGCAGCAGGCCGCGGGTCTCCCCGGCCACGCCGATGTCGGTGCGCTGGCCGAGGCCGAAGCGGCTGAGGTGCTCCCACAGCTGCTGATGGCCGATCTGCCGGGCCGCGAGCACGGTGCCGATGTTGGAGGACTTCGCGATCACGCCGGCGAGGGTCAGCCGGAGCTTGTCGTGGTCGAAGTAGTCGTGGATCACCCGGTCCATCACCGGCAGCTCGTGCGGCACGGTGATCTTGGTGCCCGGCGTGACCAGGCCCTCGTCGATCAGCGCGGCGGCGGTGAGCACCTTCTCCACCGAGCCGGGCTCGTAGACGTTGCTCAGCGCCCGGCTGCCCAGGTCGTCCTTGCGCGCCGCGGCCTGATTGTTGGCGTCGTACGACGGGTAGTCGGCCAGCGCCAGGATCTCCCCGGTGCGGCTGTCCAGCGCGATGGCGGCGCCGGACTCGGCCCGCCCGTTATCGACCGCCGTCCGCCGCACCCGCTGGGCGTACCACTGAACGTCCCGATCGATGGTCAGGGTGAGGTTCTTGCCGTCGACCGGCTTCACCTCCGTGTTCTCGCCGAGCGGGATCCGGTTGCCGTCGCCCACCTCGTAGGTCTCGTGTCCGTCCTTGCCGGCCAGCAGCGGGTCGAAGGAGCGCTCCAGACCGGCACCGGAGTCCTTGACCCCGGGCAGCTTGACGAAGCCGAGCAGGTTGGCCGCGACATCCCCGGCCGGGTAGTCGCGCACCGGGTCCGGCCGGATGTCGATGCCCTGCAGCTCGGCCTCGTCCAGCTCCGCCAACACCTCGGTGGCCGTGGTGGTCGGCACCCGGCGGGCGATGTAGGCGAACCGGATGTCGCGGCCCCCCTCCGAGTCCGATGTGGCTGTCGTCTGGGACTTGCGCAGCGTCGCCAGCGTGTCGAAGTAGTCGACCCCGAGCCGGTCGGACAGGATCCGGGCGATCTGCTCGGCGTGCGGACGGGTGCGCTTGGGATCGGCCACCACCATCACACCGGCCGCGGAGCGGGCCAGCGCGACGCCGTTGCGGTCGCTGATCTGGCCGCGGTCCGCCGGGAGATCGACGGTGACCAGGCCCTCGGCATCGGCCCGCGCGGCGTACGCCTTGGGGTCCAGGCCCTGCAGCTGCATCAGCCGTGCGCCGAAGACGGAGAGCACGACCGCGACCACGATCAGCGCCGCTCGGAGGCGCACCTCGGCGGAGCCGCGCAGCGAGCGGCGGGGGGTCACCGGCCGCCCTCCGATCCGGTCGCCGCCTCAGCCGCGGTGGTGGCGCTCGGGCCGGCCGCGGCGTCGGACCCCGGGGCCGTCACCGGAGCGGGGACCTTGATCACGATCGGCGGGGGCCTCAGCAGCTCCGGCTTGACCGGCGGCAGGGGGGTGATCCTGATCCCCTCGTCCGGCCGCGCCGGGGTCGGTGTGCCCACGACGCTCCCGTCGCCCAGCCTGACGAAGGCGGGATTGACCGGCGGCACCATGCCGAGTCTCTTGCCGGCCGCGGCGACCGCCTGGGGGTCGCGCAGCCGCTCCAGCTCCATCTCCAGCGCCTGGCGCTTCGCGGTCAGCGCATCCGCCTGGCGCTGCAGCTCGGTGGCATGGAAGGAGGCCTGCTGCATGTGGGTGTTGAACATCAGCAGCCCGACCACGCCGGCGGCGAGGATCGCCAGCACCAGCGCCGCGAACGGCGCCCGAGGGGGGCCGAAGCGCCGCGCCGGAACGACGGTGAGCCGGGCCCGCTCGACGGCGGCCGGGACGCCACGCGCGACCCGCGCCCGTGCCTGCGACATGGTCGCGCTCATGCGCGTCCGCCTGGTCGCACGAGCCGTACGCCGCGCTCACTCATGCCGCTCTCCTGACCCGCTGGACGGCACGCAGCCGCACCGAGGCGGCTCGCGGGTTCTCCGCGATCTCCCCCGGCGACGCCTTCTCCGCGCCTCGGGTGAGCAGCCGCAGCTGCGGCTGCAGCTCGTCCGGCACGACCGGCAGGCCCTCGGGAGCCGAGGACCGCGAGCCCGCCGCGAAGGCATGCTTGACGATCCGGTCCTCCAGCGAGTGGTAGCTCATCACCACCACGCGTCCGTCGACCGCGATCGCGTCGATCGCCGCGGGGATGGCCCGGCGCAGCACGCCGAGCTCGTCGTTGACCTCGATCCGCAGCGCCTGGAAGGTCCGCTTGGCCGGGTGCCCGCCGGTACGCCGAGCCGGAGCCGGGATGGTCTTGCGGAGCAGCTCCACCAACCGCGCCGAGTCGCTGAACGGCTCCCGGTCGCGCTCCCGCCCGATGGCGCGCGCGATCGGCCCCGCGAAGCGCTCCTCGCCGTACTCCCGGAGGATCCGGGCGAGGTCACCGACGGGGTAGGTGTTGAGCACCTCCGCGGCCGTCAGCCCGGCCTCGTCGTCCATCCGCATGTCCAGCGGCGCGTCCTCGGCGTAGGCGAACCCACGCTCGCGCCGGTCCAGCTGCATCGAGGAGACGCCGAGGTCGAAGAGCACACCCTGCACCTCGGCGATGCCGAGGTCGGCCAGCACCTCCGGCAGCTCGTCGTAGACCGCGTGCACCAGGGTGGTGCGTCCGGCGTACGCCGCCAGCCGCTCACCGGCCAGCGCGAGCGCGTGCGGGTCCCGGTCGATGCCGATCACCCGGGCCTGCGGGCAACGGTCCAGCACCGCCTCGGTGTGACCACCCAGGCCGAGGGTCGCGTCGACCATGACGGAGCCGGGCTCGGCGAGTGCCGGTGCCACCAGAGCGACGACCCGGTCGAGCAGGACCGGGACGTGGATGGGAGCGCTCATCGTGGCGGGTCTACTTCCCGAACCCGGCGAGAACGGTGAGCAGCACGGCGAGGACGGTGGAGGCTCCGGCGGAGAAGGCCATCACCGCCAGTGAGTCGCGGACCTCGTGCCGCACCCGCCGTCGCGCGGGCGGCAGCACCGGCCGCACCGACTGCCGGGGCACGGCCCGCTGGACCGGCCGTGCCGC
>CAZTHV010000078.1:713-11514 GCA_964613165.1 uncultured Marmoricola sp. | reverse complement strand
GGCGCTTGGAGCGAGCCTCGAAGTAGCGCCCGGCGAGGATGAAGGTGGTGACCCCGGCCGCGGCCTCCAGGTAGATGTTGCCCGCGCCGTCGGAGCGCCCGATGCTCAGCTCGAAGGGGTGCGTCATCCCGGGCTCCCCAGCGGTCCCCCAGAAGAGCGCGTAGAGCGACCAGCCGAGCGCGGCCAGCGTGCCCATCGAGATCAGCGTGTCCATCGTGGCCGCGGCATGCCTGAGGTTGACCCACGCCGCCCGGTGGAACGGCCAGGCGCCCCAGACCACCACTGGCGCGGCCAGGGTCAGCGAGAGCCACTGCCAGTAGGTGAACTGCCAGGCCGGGACCATCGCGAGGACGATCACCGGCACGGACAGCACCGCGGAGATCAGCACCCGGTCGCGCAGCAAGCGGACCGGATCGTCGGCGACGACAGCCTCCGGGGCGTCGAAGGCCTTGGCGACGATGGTCCGCGCGCCGTAGCCGGCAGACTCGACGGCCCCGATGAGGTCGTCGGTGGTGATCGCGCCGTCATAGCTGACGGCCGCCTTCTCGGTCGCATAGTTGACCGTCGCGATGACTCCGTCGAGCTTGTTCAGCTTGCGCTCGATCCGGTTGGCGCACGACGCGCAGGTCATCCCGGTCAGCTCGAGCTCGACCTGCTGGCTCACTGGGTTGCCTGTCACTGGGTTGCCTGTCACTGGGTTGCCTCTCACTGGGCTGCCTGTCATCGGGCACCTCCTGACGCGGCCAGCACGAAGGACGCGGTGTGCACGACACCGTCGACCCGGAAGTCCAGGAACAGCCGATAGGTCCCCACGCTGGGCGTCCCGGCGACGAAGGACACCTGGTTGCCGGGAGTCCCGGCCAGATCGCTGGGGTGGACGTGGAGATAGGCGAGATCGCCCTCGCGCAGCGCGACCAGGTGGCCGCGCGCGCCCAGGTAGGGCTCCAGCTCGCGGACCGGCTCGCCGTCCCGGGTCACGGTGAAGGTGAGCAGCCCCTGGTGGCCGGCGCCGAGGTCTCCGGCCTGCTGGACGGTGAACCCGTCCACCTCGGCCGTGCGGACAACGCCAGCAGCAGGCTCGGAGCCGGGAGCCGCCCACTCCGGCTCACCGCTCACCAGCAGATCGGCGCCCAGCGTCAGCGGGGCCTGATCCGCTCCACCGGCTGGGTCAGCATCCGGGCCGGGAGCGAAGTCCGCGAAGAGCCGCCAGGCGCCCGGGAGCAGGTCCAGGTCGGTGTGCCAGACGCCCCGAGCGTCGCGGGAGGGATGGACGTGCTGGAAGCCGGTCAGGTCACGGCGTACGACGATGAGATGCAGCTCCTTGTCGTGCACCACCGCCAAATCGGTCACCGGCGTACCGTCCGGCCCCTCGATCGCGAAGGACACCTCCCGGGTGCCGGGGTCGAGCCGAGTCCGCTCCAGGACGAGCGTGTAGCCGTCCTGGCTGATCTGAAGGCCGCCCGGGAGGTGGCCGGCCGCCTCGCCGTGCGCGGAGTCCGCGGCGTGGTCGTGCCCCTCCCCGTGACCGTGCTCGCTCCCCGGGTCGTCGGCACCGCCGAGCGGGCCGGCCCACGCGCCCGCGGCGAAGGCGAGGCCGAAGACGGCGGCGGTCCCTGCCGCGAACCCGAGAAGCCTGATGCCGGCGTTCATGCCAGCTGATAGCCGGCCTCGCGTACGGCGGCCTCGACCGCCTCCGCGGGGACTGGCCGGTCGGAGGTGACGGTGACCGCGCCGGTCTCAAGCTCGACCTTGACGTCGGTCACACCGGTGATCTCGCCGATCTCCTCGGTCGTCGAGGTGACACAGTGGCCGCAGGTCATCCCGGTCACGGTGTAGTCGCTGCTGTAGCTCATCGTCTCTCCTTCGTCTGAATGGTCTGGAGTGGTCAGGACCGCACGAGCCGTGCGATCGCCTGGGATGCCTCGGCCAGGCGCGCCTCCGCCTCGGGACCACCGGTCCGGGCCGCGTCCACGACGCAGTGCGCCATGTGCTCGTCCAGCAGACCCAGTGCCACCGCCTGGAGCGCCTTGGTGACCGCCGAGACCTGGGTGAGGATGTCGATGCAGTAGACCTCCTCGTCGACCATGCGGGCGATGCCCTTGACCTGGCCCTCGATCCGGCGCAGCCGCTTGCGATAGTCGTCCTTGCGATGCAGATAGCCCGGGTGCGCCGGCGGCCCGGCTCGGTGCTCGTGTGCGTGCTCGTGGTCCATGGGGCCTCCCTCGATCGATACCCGCTAGGGGTATATGGAACTATACCTCGTGGGGGTATCCAGGGCAAAGCAGGCGTCAGCACCCGCAGAGGCGATCGCCCGCGGGTGCGACGGGGACGAGCCGCCTACAGCGGCTCGAGGCCGCTGACCTTCCAGACTCCGTCGACCTTCGTGGCCTCGACGGCGAGCTGAGCGGCCGACACCCGGGCCTCCTCGTCATCGGCCCGGCGACTGGACTGGTCGAGGAAGACCAGCAGCGAGGCCGAGTCGCCCCGCAGCTCCTTGACGGCGGCTGCCTGCACCTGGGTGCTCAGCACCACCTGCTGATCACCGGCCTTGTCCTGCATGGCCCGGAAGAGCACCTCGTGCTCCTTGCGCGCATCGCCGGTGAGCAGCTGGTCGGCCGCGGCCCTCATCGCCTGCGGGTCGGAGTAGTCATAGCTGAGCACCTGGGTCAGGATCCGCGAGACCTCCGTGCGCACCCGGTCGGTGGCGAGCGCGTCCACGACGGCCAGATCGGCCGGACGTGCGTCGCGAGACACGAGCGCTGCCATCCCCCAGCCGAGCGCGCCGACAGCGAGCATCGCCGCCACCGCGATCGCCAGCCAGCGCCGGTTCGCGATGGGCCGGCTCACGATGGGCCGGCTCACGAGAGGCTCACCGGGACCTGCTGGAGGCTCTCCAGCTTCCAGACGCCGCCGACCCTCACCAGGTCGGCGCTGAACCGGTTGCGCTTGACGGTGGGCTCAGCCGTGGACGAGCCCCCGTCACGCACCTCGACCTCCACGGCGGCGATCACCGTCGCGGTCTCGTGGCCCGGGTCGGTGCCGAGGTCCAGCACGGCCGCGTCGACGACCCGGCCGGTGGAGATCTTCCTCTGGTCGGCCAGCAGCTGCCGCTCCTCGTCGGTGACCTGGCCGAGCTGGTCGTGCAGGACGCCGGTGGTCACCGCCTTCCAGCTCGCCAGACCCTCCTCGAGCGTGCGGTAGTCCAGCGTGTTCATCGTGGCGATCCCGCGCTTGGCGGCGACCAGCGCGGCATCACGGGTCGCCGACGGCTCGAGGTCGTCGGCGGTGGCGGCCCGGGTCCAGGCGACCAGCCCGGAGACCATCAGCGCGGCAGCGACCAGCAGGGTCAGCGCGTCCAGGACCCGTCTGCGCCCCTCGGGCGGGCCGGTCTGCCCGCCAGCCGGCGCCACTCCTGCCTCATCCGACCGATCGCCCGTGGAGTCCTCGACCGCATCATCCGGCGCCTCGGCCCCCGCCGCGTCCTCCTCTGCGGACCCCGCGCCCTCATCCGCAGCCGTCACCGTCCCCCTCCGAGCAGATCGTCCAAGGTGTCCACGCCGGTCACCCTGGGGAGTGTCGGCGAGGTCCGGTTCGCGCTGCCCTTCTTCGGCGCGCTGGACGGGCCCCGGACGTTGCCCGAGCCACCGGAGCAGCCGGCGTCGAGGTTGAAGGGCTTGCCGGCGCTGGTCTCCAGGCCCGGCCGGAGCTGCGTCCCGGCGTACCCGGCGGTGCAGGGCAGCGGGTCGAAGTAGGTCTGGGCCAGGCCCATCCGCATCCCCTGCGAGCCGCTGTTGGCGAACCCGATGCTGAGCGCCTCCGGCAGCCGGATCATCGCGTCCTCCATGCCGGAGGCGTTGAGCCCGAAGACCTGCGCGGTGGAGACCAGGTTGGCCATCACCGTGCCGAGCGGCGCGCCGACCTGGTCGAAGAACCGGGTCAGCTCCGTCGAGGCCTCGGGCGTGTTGCCGATCAGCGACCGCAGGTCCTTGTCGGAGTCCGCGAGCGTGCTGGCCAGCACGTTCAGGTCCCGGCTGAAGGCGCGAATGCTGTCGGCCGACTCCTGCTGGGTGCTGAGCACGATCGAGGAGTTCTCGATCAGCCCCGCGGTGACCAGATAGTTGGCGTCGGCGGTCTTGGCGAACTGCTGCGAGGTCTCCACCAGCCGGCCGAGCTGCTCCCCGCTCCCGCGGGCGGCCTCGTAGCTCTCGTCGATCACCGTGGTGAGCGCGTCCGCCGGCACCGACCCCACGAAGTCACGGCTGGTGCGCAGCAGGCGGTCTATGTCCGGCGGCAGGTCGGCAGCGGTGGCGGCGAGGCGGGATCCGGCGGTGAGGTGCGGGCCCTGGCCGGAGTCCGCCTCCAGGTTGAAGTACTGCTCGCCGATCGCCGAGCGGTTGCGCACGCTGACGCGCGCCGACGCGGGGATCGCGGGCGCGTTGCGATCGATGCGCAGTACGGCCTCGGCGCCGGAGCCGGTCGCGCGCAGCGCCTTGACCCGGCCGACGGGCACGCCGCGGTAGGTGACCTCGCCGTTGACGAACGAGCCACCCGAGTCGGGCAGGCTGACGGTCACCTCGTAGCCGGAGCCGAAGAGGTTCAGGCCCACGTAGCGCGCACTGAGGTACGCCGTGCCGACCAGCGCGATGACGACGAAGACCGCCACCTGGATCTTGATCCGACCGGTGATCATCAGCGAGCCTTCCTCTCGGCTGGAGCCGGGCTTCCGGCCGGCGCGTCCTCCGGCGGAGCATCGGCCGGGCCGGACACCGATGGGCTTCCGCTCGGTGACGATGTGTCGGCCGGCATACCAGCCGTCTGGCCGATCGTCGGGCTGTCGGTCGGCGGCGGTGCCGGCGACTGGGACTGGGACATCGTGACCGTCGGACTGGGCAGTCCCGGCAGCGCCGAGCTGGTCGTCGGCAGCATGCCCGGGGTCGACCCGGTCGCGGCGGCTCCCACCCGGGCCGCGCCGCCGGCAAGGACCCGTCCGGCGACCTGCGGCCAGGCGCACCCGCTCGACGCGCAGCCGGCGGGCAGCGTGCGGAAGTTGGTGGTGACGAAGAGGTTGAGGTAGTCACCCTTGATCGCCGCGAGCACCGAGTCCGGGAACGGATAGGTGAGCAGGATCTGCAGCGCGTTGGGCAGGTCGGCGCCCGCCTTGGCGAGCTGCTCCAGGATCGGGGCGAGCGCCTGGAAGTCGCGGACGATGTCCTTCTGCGAACGGTCGAGGGTGCGCACGGTGACGCCGGAGAGCCGGTCGAGCGCCTTGAGCATCGCCACGAACTGCGGGCGCTGACTCTCCATCTCGGCCATGCCTGGGCTGAGTCCCTCCAGCGCCGCGGTGATCTTGTCCTTGTCGCCGTCCAGAGTCGCGGAGAGCTCGCCCAGCGCATCGATGCTGGCGGTGATCGCCTCCTTGCGATCGTCCAGCCCGGAGACGAAGGTGCTCATCTCGGTCAGGAACGCCTTGATCTGCCCGGGCCGGCCCTCGGAGACCTTCTGCAGCTCGCGGGAGATCTCCTGCCACTGCTCGACGCCGCCGCCATTGATCACCAACGACAACGCACCGAGAACCTGCTCGACCCCGGCGGCCTCGGAGGTGTCGGCGGGGCCGAGCCTCGTCCCGTCCCGCAGGGTGCCGGCCGCGGGCTGGTCCGGGCGGACCAGGGCGACGTACTTCTCACCGAGCAGCGAGGTCTGCTGGAGCCGCGCCGTCGTGCCGGTCGGGAGCCGGACGTCGCCGTTGACCTTGAGCACCACGTGAGCACTGCGGCCGTCGTCGTTGAGCGTGACCTTGGAGACCCGGCCCACGGCGACGTTGTCGACCTTGACGCTGGACTGTGGCACCAGGTCGAGGACGTCGTCGAAGTCCGCCGAGATGGTCAGCGGGTCAGAGCCGAGGTCGGCGCCCCCGGGCAGCGGCATGTCGTACGCCGAGCCGAAGCCGCAGCCCCCCAGCGACACCGCGACCCCGACGGTGACCGCGGCCGCCACGAGCCGCCTCATCGCTCACCGTCCACGCCCGGGACCATCACCGGCGGTGCCGACGGCGACGTGCGGGCGCTGAGTCCGTTGCCGGACCACAGCGTCAGCTCGTTGAGGTTGCCACGCCCGTCGAGGGTGTTGGTCGAGGAGCCGTACGACGCCAGGAAGTTCTGGACCAGGACCGGCGCCATCCGCACCGCCTCCTCCAGCGACCTCTGCTGCCGGGTCAGCGTCTTGGTGGGCCCGCGAAGGCTCTCCAGGCTGCTGGTCATGTGCGCCCGGTTGTCCCGGATGAAGTCGTCGAGGATACCCAGAGCGCTGCCGAGGTTGGCGATCGCCGCCGAGATGTCCTCGCGGTCCTCGGCGAGGTAGCCGGCGACCTCGGCGAACTGCCTGTTCGCCCGCGCGACACCGCGGTCGTTGCTGACCAGCATGTCGTTGAACTCCTTGAGGTTGGCCAGAGTCGCGAAGAAGTCCTGGTCGGTGTCGGCCAGGGTGTCGGTCGCCTTGCCGAACTCGGCGATCATGGTGTTCAGGTCCGTGCCCTGCCCGTCGAGGTTGGCGGCCGCCACGTCGAGGAAGCGGGAGAGGGCGCCGTTCTTGTTGATCCCGTTGGGACCGAGCTGCTGACCGAGGTCGTCGAGACTGGCGTAGAGCTCGTCGATCTCCACCGGGACCGCGGTCCGCTCCATCGGGATCGTCGTCCCGGAGGAGAGCGCCTGCCCCCCGGCGTACGGCTTGGTGAGCTGGACGAAGCGGTCGCTGACCAGCGTCGGCGCGACGATCACCGCGGCGGTGTCGGCGCCGACCCGCTGACCCCGGTCGAGCTCCATCGAGACCCGCACGACACCGCCGCGCGGGGTCACCTTGGTCACCCGGCCGACCGGGACGCCGAGGATCTGGACGTCGGACCCGGGGTAGAGGCCGACGGTCTCGCGGAAGTCCGCGCTGAGTCGCACCGGCTCCTCGCGGTCGACCATCCACAGGCCGATGCCCGCGACGGCCAGCATCGCCACCACGATGGCCACGGCAGCCGTCCGCGCTCTCCTGCTCATCACGCTTCCACTCATCCCTCTACCACTCATCATTGGGCCTTCCGGGGGTGGCAGTTGCGGAGCGCGTCGTCTTCCAGCACGGGCGCGCCACTGTCGTCGAAGAGGCCGCAGACATAGGCATCCACCCAGCGCCCGTTGCCCATCGCGGAGGTGAGGACCCGGTAGTAGGGACCGAGCTTGCGCAGTGCCGCGTCGAGGTGGTCCTGGTTGGCCTGGAGGATCGCCGAGACCCGGTCGAGCTGGATCAGGGCCGGGCGCAGCTGCCTCTGGTTGTCCTGGACCAGGCCGCGCACCTGCACACCGAGGGCGGCGGTGCCGCGCAGCATCGCCCGCACCGAGTCCCGGCGCTGGGCCAGCTCGTCCAGCAGCGCACCGCCGTCGTCGATGAGGTGGTCGAACTCGGCGTTGCGGTCCGCCAGCGTGCGAGTGACCTGCGAGGTCGACTTCAGCAGAGCGGCGAGGTCGTCGTCGCGGGTGGAGATGGTCCGGGACAGGTCGGTCAGCCCGCGGAGCGTCGTGCGCACCGACTGCGGCGTGTTCTCGAAGGCATCGGTCAGGACCTCCAGGCTCTTCTCCACCTGCTCGGTGTCGATCTCGGTGACCGTCGTGGAGAGGTTGGAGAGTGCCTGGTTGATGTCGTACGGCGTCGTGGTGCGGCTGACCGGGATCGCGCCGCGGAGCGACCCGGAGCCGATCGGATCGATGGAGAGGTACTTCTGGCCGAGCATCGTCTTGACCTTGACCGCGGCCGTGGTCTGGTCGCCCAGGTGGGCGCCCTTGAGCCGGAACCGCACCTGGACGGTCGTGCCGTGCAGTGAGACGTCGGTGACCTTGCCGACCTTGACCCCGGCCACGCGGACCTCGACACCCGGGCGCAGTCCACCGGACTCGGCGAACTGCGCCGTGTAGATCCGGCCTCCGCCGATGACCGGCAGCGACTCCGCGTAGAAGGTGAGCAGGAAGATCGTCACCAGCACGAGCGTGCCGATCACCGAGACGGCGATCTTGTTGCGCTCGGCGAACGATCTGGAGAACCGGGCCATCAGCGGCACCTCCCAGCCACGGGCTTGGCCCCCAGGTCACCGAGGTAGCCCTCGGGGAGTGGGATCCGGCCCTCGATGGAGCAGACGTAGAAGTTGAGCCAGGAGCCGTAGCTGGCCAGCCGGCCGATCTTGTCGAGCTTGACCGGCAGCGTGCGGAAGAAGTCGTCGAGCACCGGCTCGGCCTCGGCGAGGTTGCCCGAGAGAACGCCCATCTGCTTGATCGACCTCTTCAGCGGAGCACGGCCCTTGTCCAGCAGGCTGGAGACGCTGGTGGTCAGCGAGCCGAGCCCGTCGAGCGTGTCGCCGATCGCGACCCGGTCCTCGGCCAGTCCGCTGACCAGCTGCTGCAGGGTGGCGATGGTGGTGTCCAGCTGGCTCGAGCGGTCGTTGATGGTGGTCAGCACCGAGTTCAGGCTGGTGATCAGCTCGCCGATCACCCGGTCCTTGGCGGCCAGCGTCGAGGTCAGGCTGGCGGTACTGGACAGCAGACCCTCCACCGTGGGGCCCTCACCCTGGAAGACGGCGACGATCTGCGCGCTGAGCTTGTTCACGTCATCCGCGTCCAGCATCCGCAGCAGCGGCTGGAAGCCGTTGAAGAGCATGGTCAGGTCCAGCGCCGGCCGGGTCTGCGACACCGGGAAGGTATGGCCCGGCTGCAGCCGCGACGTACCCGGCGTCTCGGGCAGCTCCAGGGCGATGTAGCGCTGGCCGACGAGGTTGCGGAACTTCAGCTGCGCGACCGTGCCGGTCTCCAGGCGGACCTGGTCGGTGACGTTGAAGTCCACCTTGGCCTGCCGTCCGGCTACCTCGATGTGGTTGACGGTGCCGACCTTGACGCCGGCCATCCGGACGTCGTCGCCGTGGTTGAGGCTGGTCACGTCGGTGAAGACGGCGTGGTAGGTCACCCCGGATCCGCCGGCGCTGTTGCGGATGGTGGCCGCCAGCGCCAGCGTGGCCAGCACGGTCACCACGGTGAAGACGACGCTCTTGACCAGCGTCCAGGTCAGGCTCCTGCTCATCGCAACGTCACCTTCGTGTCACGGAGGACGGGGCCCGCGAGCAGGCTCGCCCAACTCGGGAAGTCGGCCGGCGCCATGCCCTGGGTCGGCGCCAGCAGCTCGGCGAGCAGCTGGTTCTCCGCGGGAGAGTTCGCCTCGCCGAGTCCGGCGGCGCCCACGACCTGCTGCTCCAGCAGCACCGAGGGCGGCGCCGGGATGACCGCCGGCTCCGCGGTGTCGGTCGGCTCCGTGGCGCCCACGGGCTCCGCGGCCGCGGTCGGGCCGGTGGCCGCCCGCTCTCCGGCCGGCGGCACCACCCGGTGCGCCGGCTGCGTCCCCGTCTGGCCGGTCACGTAGGGGCAGCGCGGCGACTTGCCGCTGAGGTAGCTCGGCTTGTCCTTGCCGGCGAGGTACTTGCCGCGGGACGCCACGACGTTGAGCTGTACGTGCATCCCCGGCTCCGCCGTGCCCTTGCCGAGGTTCTTGTCCATCACCGGGATGAACTTGCGGGCGGCACGCAGCAGGCACGGGAACTGGGTCGCGTACGGCTTGACCGCCTCGAGCGCCTGCCGGCTCCGCTTGGACAGCACCACGATGGTGCCCTCGTTGGCGCTGACCCAGCCGTGGGCCGCGTCGGCGGAGGTGATCACGGTGGCGAAGGCGTCGCGCAGCTGGGTGCGCTGGTCGACCATCGTGCCCATCGTGGTGGTCATCGTCTGCAGCGCGTCCAGCAGCTCGGGCGCAGCGTCGTCGTATGCCTGCGCGACGGTGGCGAGCTTGGCGAAGTCCTCGGTCATCGTGGGGACCTGTGGGTTGAGCTTCTTCAGGTAGGCACCCCACCGGGCCATCGAGTCGCCGATGTCGGCGCCACGCCCGCGCAGCATCACGGTCAGCTCGCCCAGCGTGGCAGCCAGCTTCTCCGGCTGGATGGACCGCAGCAGCGGAAGCAGCTTGTCGAAGAGCTCCTCGATCTCGACCGCCTCGCTGGAGGAGTCCTGCCGGATGGTGCCGCCCTTGGCGAGGCCCCCGGCAGGGTCCGAGCCGATCACCAGGGAGATGTACCGCTCACCGAAGAGGGTCTTGGGCAGGATCCGGGCGACGGTGTCCGCCGGGAGGCTCTTGGCGGTCGCCGGGTCGAGGGCCAGCGTCACCCGGGAGCCGTCGTCGGTCGCCCGGACCGCCGAGACCTCCCCGACCGGTACGCCGTGCAGCTTGACGTCGGAGCCCTTCTGCAGCGCGTTGCCGACCGCGCCGGCGCGCAGCTCCACGTCGGTGCTGGACACGAAGGTCCGCTCGTAGGCGAAGACCGCGACCAGCACGACCAGCACGGCCACCAGCAGCGCGCCCACGCCGAGCAGCGCGTCAGCGGAACGGGACGTCTTCCTCATCCGGCGATCCTCACGGTGGTGGTGGCTCCCCACAGGGCCAACGAGAGCACCAGGTCGAGGAGTGCGACGATGACGATCGTCTGGCGCACGGCGGTTCCGACCGCGACGCCCACGCCGGCCGGCCCGCCGGCCGCTTTGAAGCCGTGCCGGCAGTGGATCAGGATCACCAGCACCGCGAACACCAGCAGCTTGGCGAACGACAGCAGGATGTCGATCGGCGGCAGGAACAGGTGGAAGTAGTGGTCGTAGGTGCCGGCCGACTGCCCGTAGAAGTAGATGGTGATCAGCCGTGCCCCGGCGTACGAGGTGAGCAGGCCGATCACGTAGAGCGG
>CAZTHV010000078.1:488-703 GCA_964613165.1 uncultured Marmoricola sp. | reverse complement strand
GGGATGATCGCGATGAAGCCGGCCACGACCCGGGTGGTCACCAGGTAGGGCACGCTGGCGACCGCCATCACGTCGAGGGCGTCGATCTCCTCGTTGATCCGCATCGCGCCGAGCTGGGCGGTGAAGCCGGAGCCGACGGTCGCCGACAGCGCCAGGGAGGCGACCAGTGGCGCGATCTCCCGGGTGTTGAAGTAGGCGGAGATGAAGCCGTTGAG
>CAZTHV010000078.1:0-478 GCA_964613165.1 uncultured Marmoricola sp. | reverse complement strand
TGCCGACGACGGAGCCGACGAAGAGAGTCATCAGCACCATCACGCCGATGGTGCCGCCGATGACCGCCAGCGCGCCGGCGCCGAAGCTCACCTCGGAGAGCAGCCGGATGATCTCGCGTGGATAGCGGCGGATGGTGCTGGGGATCTTGACCAGGACCTTGGCGTAGAAGCGGACGTCCTGGCCGAGGTCGACCAGGGTGTCGAGCGGGCCGTCCCAGAAGCGGCGGTCCGGCTCGGGCTCGAGCAGCGGCCCGAACTTGGGCTGCGGGGTGGAAGCGCGGGTCTTGGACACGTCAGGCCCCCTTGCCCGGCACCAGCTGCAGGTACAGCGTGGTGACGGCCATGTTGACGAAGAAGAGCAGCAGGAAGGTGATCACCACGGACTGGTTCACCGAGTCGCCCACGCCCTTGGGACCGGGCGCGATGTTCAGGCCGCGGAAGCAGGCGACCACGCCGGCCAGGAAGCCGAAGATCAGCG
>CAZTHV010000077.1:8737-11518 GCA_964613165.1 uncultured Marmoricola sp. | reverse complement strand
TAGGCGCCATCACCATCAGGTCGGCCATCGCCTCCATCGATCTTCATCTGCTCCTGCTCTCCGGTTTCCGCGTTGCGCAACTGCAAGTGGTCGAGCCGGCCGTCTTCCCGGTGGCGGCCTCGGGCCGGGCACGCATCCTCGGTGAACGCCTCGGGCATGCCGAATGGCTGGTCGAGCACGCCACGAAGACGGTCGTGGGAGCGACGATCATCGGGCCCGGCGCCACGGAGCTGATCGGCGAGGCGGCCCTGGCGATCGAGATGTCGGCGAGGCTGGAGGACGTGGCATTGACGATCCACCCGCATCCGACCATGAGCGAGCTCCTGGCCGAGAGCGCGTTGGTCGGGCTCGGCGAACCACTGCACGTGTCGGCGCCACGCCGCTGACGGTGCCGGCCCGACACGATAGCTGCACGAGAGAGGAAAGGCATGAGTACCAGAGGCGTCGCATTGGTGACCGGAGGAGCCAAGGGGATCGGTCGCGCCATCAGTCTGGCCCTGGCCGACTCGGGCATGGATGTCATCGCGGCCGGCCGGGACCAGACGGCCCTCACCGAGCTGGCCACCGTTGCTGCGGGAGAGACCGGCTCGATCACCGGCCTGCGGCTCGACGTGACCCGGCCCGAGGAGATCCAACGGGCCTTCGGCGAGATCCGGGAGACCCACGGCCCGCTGCGGACCCTGGTGAACTGCGCCGGGGTGATCACTCGCGGCGACGCCGCCGATCTGGGGCGCGACGAGTGGAGGCGCGTGATCGACACCGATCTGAGCGGCGCCTTCTGGTGCGCCCAAGGCGCCTACCCGCAGCTGCTCGAGTGCGGCAACGGAGCCGTCGTTAACGTCGGGTCGATCGCGTCCTCAATGGGTCTTTCCGGTCGCGTGTCCTACACCTCGGCGAAGGCAGGGCTGGCGGGACTGACGCGGGCTCTGGCCGTCGAGTGGGCGCCACACGGCATTCGCGTCAACACCGTGGCGCCAGGCTGGACGATGACCGAGATGGTCCAAGGCGGCATCGACGACGGCAAGCTCGACGAGCAGGCCCTCCGTGACCGGATCCCTATGGGCCGGCTGGCACGGCCGGAGGAGATCGCATCGACCGTGGTCTTCCTCGCCTCGGACGCCGCGAGCTACGTCACCGGGCAAACCCTGTACGTCGACGGCGGGTTCGTCGTCGACGGCGACGCCTGGTGAGAGCCCGGGCGCCGGCTGGACGACTATGACTGGTCGGCCGAGTCTCCCCGAGGCCGGATCTTGCTCAGCGTGAAGGCCATCGTCTCCATGCAGTGCTGCTGCGCCGCGCGGGCAGCGGCCTCCTCGTCCCCGGATCGCATCGCCGCGATGATCCGGGCATGCCCGCGCACAGAGGCGAGTGCCTCAGCCTCGCTGTACATCGCGCCGATGCCGTGATTGAACGCCTGCTCGGCGATGCGGACATTGAGCTGGGCGATCAAGGCGTTGCCGGACAGCCTGATGATCGTCTGGTGGAAAGCGGCGTTCAGGTCGACCAGCCGGGACCGAGGGGCGTGCGCCAACTCGTCATGGTGCGCTCCGAGTGCCTCGATCTCCTCGATGTCCTCGGCCCTGGCCTGGCGTACCAGCAGCTTGGTGGCCATCCCCTCCAGCGCCGCGCGCACCTCGTAGATCTCCTCGATCTCCCGGGCGGTGTGCTCCCGGACGACGAAGCCGCGCTTGGCGGGGGTCACCAGGCCCTCGCGCTCGAGCATCTGCAGCGCCTCCCGCACCGGGGTACGCGAGATGGTCAGGATTTCAGCGAGGTCGGCGGCGACTAGACGCTCGTTCGGCCGGAAGCGACCATCGATGATGCCCCGCCGGATCTCGTCGTAGGCGGTGGCGGTCAGGCTCTGGCTCCGACTGCTCTGCATGCCATGCATCATACGGAACCCGGCTCCGGACGGGCATCAGGCCGCGCCTTCACAGGCCGGGCCGCGATCACGCGCTGGGACGCGGTTTACAAGGTCACGTTTGCATGCAAAGATACATGCAACTTTGGCTGAGAAGCCTTCACTTGCGTGCCAAGTCGGCCGCGCCGCGATCCGAAGGACCGATGTATTGGACACCGTGAAGCTGCAAGTGCTCAACAACCGGCTGGAGTCCGTCGCCTCCGAGATGCAGGACGTCCTGGTACGGACCTCGCACTCGGCGCTGATCAAGGAGGCGCGGGACTGCTCGACGGCCCTCTTCGACGCCCAAGGACGCACGATCGCGCAGGCTCCGGGCACGATCCCGATCCTGCTCGGAGTGATGATGGGCTCGGTGCCGGCGGTACTGGACAAGTACCCCGTGTCGGTGATGGAGGAAGGAGACGTCTACATCGTCAACCACCCGTACATGGGCGGCACTCACCTTCCAGACGTCACCGCCGTCAGCCCGGTCCACTTCGCAGGCGAGGTCGTCGGCCTGAGCTGTGCCATGGTGCATCACGCGGACCTGGGCGGAATGGCTCCCGGCAGCTTCCCTCTCCACGCGACCGAGATCTACCAGGAGGGCCTGATCCTTCCACCGGTCAAGCTCATCTCCCGGGGCAAGGACGTGGTCGACATGTTCGACCTGCTCCGTCACAACAGCCGAGTACCCGAGACCGTCATCGGCGACTTCCGGGCCCAATGCGCGGCGCTGACCGTCGGTCGTCGCCGGCTGATCGAGGTCTTCGAGGCCGAGGGGCCCGCGGTGATGGCCGTCGCCTTCGAGGAGCTCCTGAACTACGCCGAGCTCCTGTGCCGGCGCGCGATCGAGGAGATCCCCGACGGGACCTACCACTTCG
>CAZTHV010000077.1:0-8727 GCA_964613165.1 uncultured Marmoricola sp. | reverse complement strand
ACAACGACGGCGTCGAGCTCGACGCGGCCATCCGCTTCGAAGTCACCGTCGAGGTGACCGGCTCCCGCATCTCCTTCGACTTCGAGGGCTCGAGCCCGTCGGCGACCGGCCCGATCAACAGCACACCGGCGAACGCGCGCGCGGTGGCCAGCTACGTCGTTCGCACCGTCTCCGGGATCGACATGCCCTCCAATGACGGGGCCTTCCGGCCGATCACCCTCCGGCTCCCGGAGGGCAGCATCGTCAATCCGGCCTTCCCCGCTCCGGTGTGCAACCGCGGGGTGACCTATCACCGGATCCACGACGTGATGATGGGGGCGCTCTTCACAGCGGTGCCCGACCGCGTGACCGCGGCCCACAACGGCTGTCCCGTGGTGGCGACGATCGCCGGACACGACGACGGGGAGAACTGGGTGCTCGGCCTCGTCATCCAGGGCGGCATGGGGGCCAGATGGGACCAGGACGGAATCGACGCCATCACCACCGAGGTGTCCAACCTGACCAACCAGCCGATGGAGTCGATCGAGATGTCGTTCCCGGTCCGGGTCCACAGGCGCATGGTCGTTCCGGACTCGGGCGGCGCCGGACGCTTCCGCGGGGGGCTCGGCCAGGAGATCGAAGTGGAGCTCCTCTCCGGCGAAGCCTCCTGCTCCTACCTCGCCGAGCGGCACAGTTTCCTCCCATGGGGTGTCTGCGGAGGTCAGCCCGCCAAGAGCAGTCGCATGACGCTCATGCGTCACGACGGCACCGTGACCAGGGTCGAGGGCAACAAGGTCCTGTCACTGTCCGCCGGTGACCGTTTCGTGCTTCGCCGGCCGGGAGGCGGGGGGTACGGGGATCCGCTCGAGCGGCCCGCGGAAGACGTCGCGGAGGACGTCCGCACGAGCAAGGTGTCCGAGACGGCGGCCCGTGAAGACTATGGCGTCGTCTTGGACGGCACTTCCGTCGACGAACCCTCCACCGCCCGGCTGCGGCGGGAACTGGCCGCCGCCCGAGGACCCGTGACCTGGATGTTCGACAGAGGTCCGCACGGACGAGACGCCGGAGTCCCGGCGACGACGAGGCTGGAGGAGCAGGCATGAGTGTGCGAGTCGGAGTAGACACCGGAGGCACCTTCACCGACGTCGTGGCGTTCGACACCGAATCGGGAATGCTGGCCGTCGCGAAGGTGCCCTCCCGCCCCGCTGCGCCCGAGACGGCGTTCTGGGCCGGCATCGACAGTCTGCCCGCGGAGCTGCACGCGAGGGTGTCCGCGCTCGCCCACGGCACGACGATCGCGACGAACTCTTTGCTCGAACGCAGCGGTGTGAAGATCGGCCTGCTGACGACCGCGGGATTCGAGGATGTGCTCACCATCGGACGCGAGGGCAGGACGGAGATGTACCGGCTCGACTTCGAGCCGGAGGTCCCACTCTTCCTTTGCTCACGCGCATCGACCATCGGACTGCAGGAGCGGATCGGCGCCGACGGTCGGGGGCTCCGCGGCCTCGATCGAGCAGAGGTGGAGCGCGCGTTGGACGCTCTGGTCGAGGACCAGCACATCGAGGTGCTCGCGATCTGCCTGATGTTCTCGTTCGCGAACGCGCAGCACGAGAACGAGATCCTCCAGATCGCAGCCGAGCGCTACCCCGACCTCCCGGCCTTCGCCTCGTCGGTGGTGTCCCCCCGCTACCGGGAGTACGAGCGGCTGGTGTCAACGCTGTTCAGCGCCTACGTCGGGCCGCTGGTCTCGGAGTACTTCGCGGGGATCGAGGCCGAGGCCGGTGCCCGCGAGATCGCCTCCCCACTACAGGTCATGCAGAGCATCGGCGGACTGACCAGCCTGGACGCGGTGGCTCGACGACCCGCCCTCACCGTCTTGTCGGGCCCGGCCGCCGGTGTCGCCGCGGTGGCGGCGCTCGCCCGGCAGACCGGACGTTCGAAGGTCATCTCGATGGATCTGGGCGGCACCAGCAACGACGTGGCGGTGGTCGTCGACGGGCAGCCGGAGACGCTGAACGAGGGTCTCGTCGGCCGCTACCCGCTGAGCGTGCCGATGCTCAGCGTCCACACCATCGGTGCCGGCGGCGGCAGCATCGCGCGGATCGACGCCGGCGGAAGCCTGCGGGTGGGGCCGATCAGCGCGGGGTCGATGCCCGGACCCGCCTGCTACGGCCGCGGGGGAACGCGGCCGACCGTCACCGACGCCAGCCTGGTGCTGGGGTATCTGCGTGCCGAAGGGTTCGGCTCGACCGGCACGTCGCTGGACCCCGGCCTCGCTCACGACGTCGTCGAACGCGAGGTGGGCACGCCCGCCGGTCTGTCCCCCCTGGAAGCGGCCTGGGGCATCCACAGCGTCCTGGTGAACGAGATCGCCGACCAGTTGCGGCTCAAGACCGTCGACGTCGGGCTCGATCCACGAGAGTTCTCCCTGGTGAGCTTCGGCGGCTCCGGGCCGATCGTGGCCGCTCGCCTCATCCCCGTCCTGGGCCTGAGCGAGGTGATCGTTCCGCCGATGCCTGGGGTGCTCTCGGCGATCGGGCTGCTGCTGGCCCGGCAGGAGCACGAGGAGGAACTGAGCCTGCCCTCCGCCGGCCGCGGCATCATCCCGGCCGACCACCTCAACACGGCCTTGCGTGAGCTTGGTCTGGCCTGCGACGGCGCCTGGGCGCGGATCACTGCCGAGCCTCCGACCACCGAGGCGTACCTCATCGACCTGCGCTATCGCGGGCAGTCTCACGAGATCCGCTGTCCGATCGAGGTCGTCGCAGGCGCCGCCCGGAGCGAGGCGATCGCGGAGGCCTACGAGTGGTTCCATGAGCGCCATCAGGCACTGTTCGGACACTCCGACCGGTCCTACCCCGTGGAGGCGATGACGATCCGCGTCCGGAGGGAACGCGTCATGGACTCCGTGCCCGCCCCGGTCGCCGCGACGGAGACCGGCGCGGTGATGCCCGAACCGGTGTCCTCACGGGTCTGCTTCTTCGGGCCTGACGGGACCTTCGACACTCCGGTGTACACGCGGGATCAGTTCGTACCGGGAAGTACGGCCCGGGGGCCGGCGATCGTCGACCAGATGGACACCACGGTGGTGATCTATCCGGATCAACGGGTCCAGACCGACCAGCTCGGCAACCTGGTGATCACGACGATCGACGCTGACGCGTCTGCCGACCCGTGAGCAATCGCCGTTGCGGTGTAGATGCTCCACAAAGAAGCAGCCACCTTGTAGAGGACTCCTCCATTGTTCGATGGCCTCCATCCGGCAATGGTGGGCTGCGTACCTGACGACCGGCATCTAACGGACGAGGCGCGGCACATCCCGGGGTAGCCGGTCTGGCGGGGACGCGGGCTCGATGAGGACGGAGGTGCGACGGGCGATGAGTGCGCAGGCTGTAGAGACCAAGCACGCGGAGACCAAGCACGTGGTCGACATGTGCGCGTGGCTTCATCCGTGGGACCGCAGCGCGTTCGAAGAGCTGAAGGCGGGCGGGGTGACCTGCGTCGGCGTGACGTGTACCACCTGGGAAGGCTCGCAGGAGACGCTGCGGAAGATCGCCGATCTCTACGACGTGATCGAGCAGAACTCCGACCTCGCCCTGCTGGTGAAGGGCGCAGCCGACCTCCGGGCCGCCGCCGAGTCGGGGCGGGTGGGAGTCCTCCTGCACTTCCAGAACACCTCCGCGCTCGACGACGACATCCGGCTCGTCCGCCTCTACCGTGAGTTGGGGGTGCGCGTCATTCAGCTGACCTACAACACGCAGAACTCGGTGGGCGCCGGCTGCTACGAGGGACGCGACAGCGGGCTCACCGAGTTCGGGACCTCCCTGGTCCGAGAGCTGAACGACTGCGGGATCCTCATTGACGTCTCGCACTGCGGCGACCGGACCGCGATGGAGGCCATGGCTGCGTCCAGGGCACCCGTCGTCATCACCCATGCCAACTTGCGGCGGTTCGCGGACAAGACGCGCAACAAGTCCGATGAGGTCTGCCGCGCGGTCGCCGAGCAGGGCGGCATCATCGGCCTGGCGACCTACTCGAACCTCCTGCCCCGCGGGGCTGATACCTCCGTCGAGGAGTTCTGCGATCTGGTGGAGGCGACCGTCGAGCTCGTCGGGATCGAGCACGTCGGTTTGGGCACCGACTACTACGACGGGATGCCTCCGGAGATGGTCCGGGGTTGGACGACCGGACGCTGGTCACGCGCCGTGCCCGCGCACATGGACCTGGTCGATCCGGACTGGAAGGGAGAGGTCGCCCCCTTCACCGACTGGTTTCGCTCGCCTCGGGACATGCCGAACGTCGGCGCGGCGCTCGACGCCAGGGGGTTCGACGAGACGTCGGTCAACGCCGTGATGGGCAGGAACTGGGTCCGATTGATGAGCCAGGTGTTCGATGGGTAGCGACTCGCCGCTCTCCGGCCAGCATGCACTGGTGACCGGCTCGTCCTCAGGGATCGGAGAGGCGGTGGCAGGCCGGCTCGCGGCCGCCGGGTGCGCCGTCGCGGTCCATGGCCGAGCCCCGGACCGCGTCGAGCAGGTCGTGGCCAGAATCAGCGCGGACGGGGGCCACGCCGTCGCCGTGTTCGGCGACCTGACCGACCCGGCCACTCCGGTCGAGGTGGTGGACCGCGCCCGCGATCAGCTGGGCGGCTTGGACATCCTGGTGAACAGCGCCGGCGCCGGCGCCACCGCAGCCGCACTCGATCTCGAAGTTGATCGCTGGCAGCAGGTGATGGCCCTCAACCTCACCGCTCCCTTCCTGTGCGCGCAGGCCGCGGCGCGGACGATGAGTATCCAGGGATCCGGGGTCATCGTGAACATCGGCTCGACGTTCGGCCACGTCGCCGTCCCGGGCCGAGCTGCGTACAGCGCTGCCAAGGCCGGGTTGGGCGCACTCACCAAGGTGCTCGGACTGGAGTGGGGAGCTCACGGCATCCGGGTCGTCAGCGTCGACCCCGGCATGGTCCGGACATCGATGGCCGAGCGGAACATGGCGGCCGGCGCCTTCACCTTCGCCGACCTGGAATGGCGGACTGCCGCCGGCCGCGCCGCCGAACCGGAGGAGATCGCCGAGGTCGTGTGCTTCCTGGTCGGAAGCGGCGCCTCGTACATCACGGCCTCGACCCTTCTCGTTGACGGCGGCTACGCGGCCCACGGCGGCTGGCCCGCCCACAAGGCGGAGCCGTGACAGAGGGTCGGATCAGTTCGGCATTGACGCATGCAATATTACATGCAAGTGTGACGACACTGCTTTACCGCCGGCGGCGGAGAGATGATGGGAGAGTTCAGATGAGACGAACCAGTGTGGGAGTGATCGCACTCCTGTCATTGGGCGCGACGCTCCTCACCGCGTGCGGTGGCGACGACAGCAGCCAGAGTTCTACGCCCGACGAGGTCACCTTCCTCGTCAACGGTCCGATGACCGGCAGCAGCGCGGAGATCGGCACCGATATGTGCAACGGAGCGAAGCTCGCCGCCGAGAAGATCAACGGCGACGGTGGGGTGTCCACCGGTCCCCTGAAGGGCACCACGGTCAACATCCAGTGTGCCGACAACCCCGACTTCTCCACCGAGGCCGCCGCCACCATCGCGGCACGCTACCTCGACGACGAGAGGATCTGGGTCTCCATGGGATACGCGTCGAGCGCAGAGGCGCTCGCAGCAGCCAAGGTCGTCCAGCGGGCAGGTCTCGCCGTGATCGGCTCCGCTGTCGGCGCCAGCTTCCTCACCGAGGACTCCGACAACGTCGTCGCCATCTTCCCGGACTCGCAGGGAATCGGCTACTCGATGGTCGACTTCTGCCGCGCCTATTACGGCGGGAGCTCGATCGGGCAGGTGCTCGCCAACTACTCGTTCTTCGACAGCTACCTGGACGGTGAGGCGGCGGCGCTCGAGTCCGAGGGCATGGAGCTCGTCCTGGACGAGCGGTACGACCCCGGCGCCGTCGCGGACTTCTCGCCCTTCCTGGCGAAGCTCAAGAGGGCCAACCCCGACTGCGTATTCCCCGGTGACTACCACCCGGTCGGCCAGAACCTGCTGAAGGGGGCGCGCGCCATCGGCATGGACCAGCCCTTCATCGACTTCATCGCCAACGGCCCGTCCCAGACGGCCGTCGACGCCGGCGGCAAGGAGCTGATCGGGTTCGTCTTCGGTGAGTTCCTCCCCGCCGACCGGACCGGCGAGCTCGCCGCCGTCACCGAGGAGTGGGAGACACGGCACAAGAAGCCGTTGAGCTACTACCCGGCCTACGCCTACGACTCGGTGCTCGCCACGGTCGCCGCGATGGAGGCCGGCGCCGACTCCCGGGAGGCGATCCTGGAGCACATCTCCAAGATCGACGTACCCGGTCTCGTCGGCCAGCTCAAGTTCACCGAGGACCTGCGGATCGAGGCCCGGCCGTTCCTGATGCTCGAGCAGACCGGGCCCACGCTGGCCGATCTGGAGACGGTCGCCGAGTACACCCTCAACCCGGACGGTACGGCGGACAGCGTGGGAGTGGCCGACTGCTCTGCCAGGTCGACCTGCCAGACGGCTCGATAGGAACTCTTCCTTGACGCGGTCAGACCAGCAACAGGCCGGATCGTCGAACCGCCGGGACCTCCCGGCGGCTCGACGATTCGTGCGCGGGCTGATGTTCCAGCCGGCACAGCGAACGAGGAGTTCCACGATCGGCGCGCTCGCGGCGCTCATCGTGGCGGTCGCCTATCCGTTCCTCTCCGGTGGTGAACTCCAGCTCCGCATCCTCACCGTGGCGTTCCTGTTCGCTGCGCTGACGATCTCGATCTCCGTCTCGCTCGGCATGGCGGGCCTCTTCAACATGTCGCAAGGCACCTTCTTCGGCATCGGGGCCTACACCACGGCGATCCTCAGCGCCGAGCACGGCCTCTCGTGGCTCACCGCGACCGCGGTTGCGATCGTCGTGTCGGCCTTCGCCGGCCTGATCCTCGGGCTGTCGTCCATGCGAGTTCGGGGCGACTACTGGGCGGTGGTCTCGCTGGCCTTCACCGTCGCGATGTTCGAACTGATGAAGAACTCCAAGGGAATCACCGGCGGGATGGACGGCTACTTCGGCGCCCCGCCACTGACGCTGTTCGGCCAGGAGCTGACCAGTTCTCTGTCGCTTTACTTCGTCACACTGGGTATCGCGGTCATCTGCTACCTGGCGGTGCGGGCGGTCTCCTCCGGCTATCTGGGACGCGCACTCAGAGCTGTCGGCCGCGATGAGACCGCAGCCACGATGATGGGGATCCGTCCTGGGATGTACAAGATGCTCGCCATGGCGGTCAGTTCCGGCCTGGCCGGCCTCGCGGGCGCGGGACTGGTCGCGGCCTCGCCGTTCGTCCATCCGTCGAGCTTCGACCTCATGCCCTCGTTCAACATCACCATCTTCGCGGTCGTCGGAGGCACCGGCAATCCGCTGGCCGGAGGACTTGCCGCGATCCTGTTCACCTTCGTCACCGAGGAGTTCCGGACTCTGTCCAGCTATCAGCTGATGATCAGCGGGGGTGTGCTCATTCTGACCATCTTCCTCCGGGCGCGGGTCCTTCGCGTGCCGCGGATGACCGGGCTGAAGAGGTGGCGACGTGACTAGCGCTTCGCTGTTCTCCTGCCGAGACGTCTCCATCTCCTTCGGGGGCACCAAGGCCCTCGACGGCATCAGCCTCGATATCTGGCCCGGGGAGGTCGTGGGTCTGATCGGCCCCAATGGCTCTGGAAAGAGCACCTTCATCAACGTCGTCAGCGGGTACTATCCGCTGGATGACGGAACGATGTCACTCAGCGGCTCGTCGCTGGTCGGCACCAAGGCCTGGCGCAGACGGCGTCTCGGGCTCAGCCGTACCTTCCAGAGCCTCAGGCTCTACGAGGACCTGACCGTTCTCGAGAACGTCCTGCTCGGACTGCACCCGGAGCTCCAGAGCTTCGGCAGCGCTGTCGCCAGCCTGGCCAAGCTGCCTTCGGCTCGCAGACGCGAGTTCGAATCCCGGCACAGATGCGAGCTCGCCCTGGCCGAGGCCGGGGTGGAGACCGACCTTGACCGCCGGCTCGGCGATCTGTCGTACGGCACGCGCAAGCGCGTGGAGATCGCCCGGGCGAATGTCGTGAACCCGACGCTGCTGCTGTTGGACGAGCCCACCGCCGGCCTCAGCCCCGAGGAGGCGGACGAGCTGCTGCCCGTGTTGCAGCGAAGCGCCAAAGCCCACGGGCAAGGCGTTCTGCTCGTCGAGCATCGGCTGGACTGGGTCATCCGCGTCTGCGACCGGATCGCGGTCCTCGACGCCGGACGGCTGGTCGCGACCGCGGCGGCCGATCAGATCATGTCGCTTCCCGAGGTGGTCAAGGCCTATGTCGGATCCTGACACCCGCCAGACCGGCGGCGGGCTCCACATCAGCGGCCTCACGGCCCGATACGGTTCCTTCCCGGCCGTGCGAGACATCACGCTGCGTGTCCTGCCGGGCGAGACCGTCGCGCTGCTCGGCCCGAACGGTGCCGGCAAGACGTCGGTCTTGAGGGCGATCACCGGTCTCATCACAGCCACCGGGTCGGTCAAACTAGGCGCGGAGGAGCTGATCCGCCGGCGGACCGACCGAATCGTTCGCGACGGGATCGCGCACGTCCCCGAAGGCCGTCAGCTCTTCCCGTACTCCACCGGCTTCGAGAACGTCCGCATCGGGACCTACAGCCGCAGCGACCGGACCCAGGCGGCCGAGGACGTCGAGCACTTCTTCGCGGAGTGGCCGATCGCGG
>CAZTHV010000076.1:0-11552 GCA_964613165.1 uncultured Marmoricola sp. | reverse complement strand
CGGCCATCGATCTCGCCGAAGCCGACCTGGATGGCGTTGTAGCCGTCGTTCTCGGGGGTGCGGACCTGGGTGATCACGTTGGTCGCGGCGGCGATGACGGTCACCGGGACGACGCGGTTGTTCTCGTCCCAGAGCTGGGTCATGCCGACCTTGGTGCCCAGGAGGCCCTTGACGTTTCTCTCGTTCATCTCTGCCCTCAGTCCTACCCAGCCCTCAGAGCTTGATCTCGATGTCGACGCCGGCGGGCAGGTCGAGACGCATCAGCGAGTCGACCGTCTTCGGCGTGGGGTCGATGATGTCGATGAGACGCTTGTGAGTTCGCATCTCGAAGTGCTCGCGCGAGTCCTTGTACTTGTGCGGCGAGCGAATGACACAGAAGACGTTCTTCTCCGTCGGCAGCGGCACCGGGCCGGCCACTTTGGCGCCGGTCCGGGTCACGGTGTCCACGATCTTGCGCGCCGAGGTGTCGATCACCTCGTGGTCGTAGGCCTTGAGCCTGATGCGGATCTTCTGTCCCGCCATCACGCGTCCTTCACTTCGTAGTCCTCACGACTTTCCGTTCCACCGAGGGTTCGGCGGTCCGCCCCTGCTGCTCCCCCAGGCGCGATCCGGGCGGTCTCCCGCCCCGATCTCCGACCCCCGAGGTCGGGCGTGTCGCGCTGACTCCGACGCGCGTCGCCCGGATCCGGGATCGTTGTCTGGGTTGCTGCCCGGCGGGGGCCGGGCCGAACGGGATCTCCAGGTGCGGCGCAGACATGCGACCACGGCATCCCGCTGACGCGGAGTTCAGGAGAACCTGTTCAGTAGTCAATGTCCGCACCCCGGCAATCCCGCCGGAGCAACCGGACTATCTTTGCAGACATCCGCGGCAGCGCAAAATCCGCCCATCGGAGGCCGCCCGCGGGCTCAGCGCATGATCCGGGCGAGCTCCTCGCGGGAGTGGACGCCGAGCTTGCTGTAGGCGCGCGACAGGTGACTGTCGACCGTGCGCACCGACAGCACCAGCCGCTCGGCGATGGCCTTCGAGCTCAGCCCGCCGGCTGCCAGACCTGCCACCTCCTGCTCTCGCCGGGTGAGCACGCCCGCCCCCGCGGGCGGGGCGACCGGCAGCCACAGCCCGCACCTCGCCAGGGCCCGTCCTGCGGCCAGCGCCAGCTCCTCATCGCCGGCCGCGAGCGCGCCCGCATGTCCGACGATGCTCGTCGCCCGGGGCCCCTCGACCTGCGTGCCCAGCTCCGTGATCCGGGCCAGCAGCCGATCGCGCTCCTTGCCGGGCAGAAGATCGCTCCGCGCCTGAGCCAGGAGGCTGCGATGACACGCCTCGAGCTCCAGCCGGGGCAGCTGCCTCGCAGCCGCCCAGTCGGCCAGCTCTTGGGCGTGCGCCGCCGCGCCCGGCTCACCGAGCCACAACCCGGTGTCCAACCACATCAGGCGCAGCGTCGGCTCGAACACCGCGCAGGTCCTCAACTTCGCCGTCTGTGCCCGCTGAAGGACCTCGGCCGCTCTCGACCGATCGCCGACGGCGGCCCGGGCCAGCGCCTCTCCCGCCAACGAGAACGCCATGAACCCGCTGCGGTCCCGCACCTCGTATCGCACGTTGGCGGTATGGAACGCCGTGACCGCGTCCGACCAGGCGCCGGTGGCGACCGCCTCCACTCCGCCGGCCAGCTGACGCAGAGCATGATCGGCATGTCCCGCCTGCTCGACCGCTGCCTGCCGGAAGACGAAGCCCAGGGCGGCTTCCACCTCCCCGGACCACAGCAGAGTGAGATAGATCGCGATGTCGGACTCCAGGGGCGCCCACGGCACCAGAGTCGTCGGCGCCGCCATCGCCTCCTCGAACTCCGCCGCCAGCGACAGGGCCGCCGAGAACGCCCCCCGCTGCGCCAGGGTCAAGACCGCCGGCCACACCAGCGCCAGCCTGTCCTCGGCCTCCTGCTCGTGGATCAGCGTCTGCAGCGCGGGCGTCAGCGCCTCCGGATCGCCACCGCGCAGGCGCAGGCCCAGATGCATCAGGCTCAGTGTGCGCAGCTCGGCCTGCGCCGCCGGGGAGATCTGTCGGCCCACGGCCTCGACTCGGGCAAGGGCCGCCGGCAGATCGCTGTGGCACTGATAGTCGACCAGCGCTCCCAGCAGGGTGGTCGGAATCAGCGCGGCCGTCCGCTGGGCCGGGTCCTCGATCTGGCCGAGCAGGGACGTGGCCTCCGCCAGATCGTCGTTCAACTGCGGGATGTCGCCCAGCCGCCAGTGCACCTGTGCCCGCTTCAGCAGCACGCCGTGGAGGTCCATCGGGTCGGTCATGACCCGGACCGCATGGTTCAGCACCGTCAAGACGAGCTGCGGCTCGCTGACGCAGATCCCCGGCTCGATCAGAGCGAGCACCGTGTCCAGGTCCAGCGGGAGCCCGTAGTCGACGGCGAAGCCGGCGTACGCCAGACGCAGTCCGACCGGCGTGGTGGGCCGCATGATCCCGGCGGTCATGAGCATGAGGAGCTCTTCTCGCCGGCGCCGCGAGAGCCCCAGCCGCACGGCAGCGGCGTACATGGGATGCATCGGCGTGGCCACCGACTCGTAGTCGCCGCCGGTCGTGCGTTCCAGCCCGGTGACCACCAGGCCGCGACGCTGCAGCTCCTCGACCGCGCCGGCGGGCGCGATGTCACGCAGCAGCCCCATCGGCACGGCGCCGAGCAACGCCAAGATCTCCAGCACCATGCGCGCCTGGTCGTCGAGCTGACCCAAGTCGTGATGCGCGATCTCGAGCAGCTGCTCGTCGGGGTGCGCGATGCCCTCCCACAGCCAGACGCCTTGGACCGTGAACAGCTCACCACTGCGCACGAGCGAGGCGACCAGCGGCATCAGCCGATCGAAGCGACCCGCCGTCGCCTCCCAGATCCGCCAGCTCGCCTCCGCCGCCACCGGGCCGCCGAGCTCGGTCTCCAGATAGGCATGGACCTCACCGCGATTGAGGCCGACCACGTCGATGCGCTCGGCGCTGCCGTTGCGCCACAGGTCGAACCAGGGCGACTCGGTCACACTGGCCGGACGCATCGTCGCGATGACGCACAGCTCCTGCCGCATCAACCAGCCGAGCTGGCGCGAGCTCACCGGATCGAGCAGGTGCGCGTCCTCCACCCGCAGCATCACGCCGTCGCCTTCGGCGCGCCATTCCCGCGCGAGGTCCGACAACGAGGCGGGCCGGATCGGGCTGACCGACTCCAGGAGCCCCTCGTCCTCGACGGCATTGCCATGGACGGTGACCACACGTCCCTGGTAGCCCAGCGACCGAGCCCGGTGGAGCGCCTCGGAGACGAGATGGGTCTTGCCGGTGCCCGCCTCCCCGACGATCAGCGCGCCGCGTCCACTCATGATGGACTCACTCAGGTGTCGGGTCACCCCTTGGCGCTCGCCCGGACCGCCGCGCGACTCACGGCGCTGCTGCCGCCCGCGTAGGAGCTTCTGCCCGCGCAGCAAAGAACCCGGCAGGGCCGGGTCCAGCACTGCACTCTCGTCCACCACGTGAGTCCTCCACTCACCACACAGCCTGTCACGCTAGCCGGTTCCGGCGTGACTGACTCGCATTTCCACGATTCGGGTGGGAGCCCTGCCGGACCGACGGCTGGAAACCTCGGTACCGATTACCGATGCCGGCCACGACCGGCGTACCTAGCGTGACGAGCGCACGTCGGCCCGACGTCACGCGCATCGGGCGCGCATAGCCGATCCGATCAGTGAGGGAATCGATCACCAGTGCCCACCTACACCGCTCCTGGCGTCTACGTCGAAGAAGTCCCGTCCTCCCAGAAGGTGCTGACCTCGGCACCGACCGCCGTCACCGCGTTCGTCGGCTTCACCGAGCGCGCCCCCCACGACCCCGACGACCCTCAGGGGCTGGCGCCGCGGCTGGTCACCAGCTGGAGCCAGTTCGAGAGCCTGTACGGCGGCTTCGTGGCCGGAGCCATGCTGCCGCTGTCGGTGTACGGCTACTTCCTCAACGGCGGGACGATGGCCTACATCGTGCGAGTGCCGAACACCGAGCCGGCGGGCGAGCCCGCCGTCGGTGAGCTGCCGGCAGCCGACCGCGCCCTGGGCTCGCCGCTCACCATCACCTCCATCGAGCCCGACGCCGACCTCGCCATCCAGGTGGCATCCGGCGAGGCCGAGGAGGACGCCGAGGGTCCCAATCCCTTCACGCTGACCGTCGTCGAGGCCGGCGAGGTGGTCGAGAGCTTCCCGAACCTGACCTTGGGCGGCCCGCGCGACGTGGCGACGATCGTGAACGACACCTCGACCAAGATCAAGATCGAGGTCTCGCTCGCCGACGACGTGGACCTGGCGGCCCAGCTCGAGCTGCTCAAGCCCGGCGTCTACGAGCTGGAGAAGGCCGCCCCGCAGCCCGTGCCGGTCACCGGCCGCAAGTTCGCCGGCTCCGAGAGCGCCCGGACCGGCATCAACGGTCTGGCCCTGGCCGACGACGTCACCATCGTGGCGGTGCCCGACCTGGTGACCGCCGCCACCCGTGAGGACGGCAGCCTCGATCTCAACCTGTGGAAGGCCGTGCAGACCAGCCTGATCGCGCACTGCGAGCAGCACTCGAACCGCCTCGCCCTGCTCGACGCACCGCCGGGCATGGGACCCCAGCAGATCCGCGACTGGCGTAGCGACACCGCCCAGTACGACTCTGCGTTCGCCGCCCTCTACTACCCGTGGATCAAGGTGGACAACCCGATCGGTGTCGGCGCCGACACCGAGGTGCTGATCCCGCCGTCGGGCCATGTCGCCGGCCTGTGGGCCCGGACCGACGAGTCTCGCGGTGTGTGGAAGGCGCCAGCCAACGACACGCTCCGTGGCGTGCTCGACGTCGAGCTCGCCATCACCCAGACCGAGCAGGGCGTGCTCAACCCGATCGGCATCAACGCGATCCGCGCGTTCGGCACCCGGGGCATCCGGGTGTGGGGAGCCCGCACCCTCTCCTCCGACACCGACTGGCAGTACCTCAACGTGCGCCGGCTGTTCAACATGGTCGAGTCGACCATCTTGGAGGGCACCCAGTGGGCGGTCTTCGAGCCGAACAACGTCAGCCTGTGGGAAGGGGTCACCCGGACCCTCACCGGCTACCTGCACGGCCTGTGGCAGGCCGGTGCGCTGTTCGGCGCGTCCGCCAACGAGGCGTTCTTCGTCAGGTGCGACGCCAGCACCAACCCGCCGGAGTCGATCGATGCCGGCAAGCTCGTCGTCGAGGTCGGACTGGCGCCGGTCAAGCCGGCCGAGTTCGTCATCTTCCGGATCAGCCAGAACAAGCAGAGCGCCTCCTGACCGAGTCGGCTCACTCACCCCTCGCAACTAGGAGACCCACATGGCAGCAGGACTCTTCACCACCGACCCGCTGGTCGCGCAGAACTTCTTCCTGGAGATCGACGGCAAGGTCATCTCGTCGCTGATCTCCGTGTCCGGCCTGGACATCGAGATCGGCTCGCTCAAGGCCACCCAGGTGGGCGCCGACGGACTCCAGCAGCAGATCAAGTCGCTCGGCCAGCGGGTCGAGGCACCGGACCTGCAGCTGACCCGGGTCGCTCCGGTCAGCATGGAGAACGACGCCCTGTGGAAGTGGTTCAACGAGATCCGCGCCGGCGGCCTGTCGGTGGGCGACCGTGCCTCGAAGCGCAAGAACGGCTCCGTGGTCCTGTACGACACCACCCACACCGAGGCGGCCCGCTTCAACTTCTTCAGCGCCTGGCCGACGAAGATCTCCACCGACCAGCTCAGCGTCGACAGCGCCGAGGCGATCAAGGAGACCATCACTCTCGTCATTGAGCGCCTCGAGCGAGTCAAGTGAGTCTGAAGACCAGCTACGAATTCACACTGCCCCGCGGATACGTCGACCAGCACGGGGCGGTGCACCGGGCCGGGCGCATGCGGCTCGCCACCGCTCGCGACGAGCTGGAGCCACTGCGTGATCCCACGATCGCCGGACCCGACGACCCGCGGCTGACGATCGTGGTGCTGGCCCGGGTGGTGGAGACCCTCGGTTCACTGGAGCTGGTGACTCCGCACGAGATCGAGAGCCTGTTCGCAGCCGACCTGGCGTACCTGCAGGACTTCTACGGTGTGATCAATTTCGGCACCCAGGAGGAGTACGAGGCCTTCGTGGCCGCGCACACCCCCGACCTGGTCGGCACGCAGGACACGGGGAACACGGGGGCACAGGCCCCCGACCCGGAGCCGACCACTGCCGAGCCGGCGACCGCCGCGCCGGCCCCCACAGAGCCGGCGTCCCGCCGGCCGGGTCGCTCCGCGATCGAGGAGATCGCGGCACCGACGAGCTGACCGCCATGTTGCGCTACCCGCTCGACGCACTGTGGCAGGAGATCGCCTACCTGGCCTATCACCTGCACTGGCCGCTGGCGGACCTGCTCGACTTGGAGCACCTGGACCGGGTGCGCATGGTCCGGGCGGTCGCGGCCCTCAACGAACGAGCCTGGGAGGCGGTGCAGAACAGTGTCTGACCAGACTCCCCCCGACCAGGCACCGCTCGGCGGTGACGTCGGCTATGCCAGCCAGTTCATCTTCGAGGTCGACGGGGTGCCGATCGGCACCTTCCGTGAAGTGAGCGGCCTGGAGCTCGAGGTATCGACGCACGAGTACACCGAGGGCGGCGAGAACGGATACGTGCACAAGTTCCCCGGGCAGATGCGCTGGCCGAACATCGTCCTGCGACGTGGTCTGGTGAAGTCCGACGCACTGTTCGCCTGGGTGTCGAAGTCATCGGGCGAGGGATTCGCGGCCAACGGGAACAAGCTGACCCGGAGCACCGGCGCGGTCACGATCGTCGACGCCAAGGGCACCCGGCTGCGGTCGTGGTCGCTCGACGGCGTGTTCGCGGTCAAGTGGAGCGGCCCCCAGCTGGCCGCCGGATCTGACGAGCTGCTCGAGGAGACCCTCGAGATCACTCACCACGGGTTCCGGGCAGCGACGCCATGACGGGCGACCAGGCCAGGGAGCATCCGCCGGACGCCGACCGCGACGACCCACGCACTCTGCTCGGCCACCAGATCGGTCGCCGCTGGCACCGGCCGGGACCGGCACGGCACGCCCGGTTGGGCGTGCTCGCCTCGTCCAGCCGGCGCTTCGTGACCGGCATGGGCCGGGGAGGATTGGTGCGGCGCGCCTACTCCCGGCCGGCGACCGTTCCGCTGGGCCGCCCGCATGACCTGACCGTCAGCCCGCCACGTTGGTGGCGAGAGGCTCATCTGCTCGCCGAGGACGCCTCCCCACCGGCCACCTCAGCACCGGCCACGTCCCCATCGGCCGCCTCACCGAGCCGCGGGCTGGCCCGCGCGCTGCGGCCGATGCCCAGCGCCGCGCCGGGACGGCCCCAGGGCTCGTTGATGACCTCGGCCCCTCAGACGGTGCCGATGCGCCTGCCCAGCGAGGTCGCGGCCGTCGGACGGCTGACCACGCCCGCGGACACCGCGGCACGCCGGATCGACCCAGGGCGCGAACCGGGGCCGTCCGAGGGAGCCGACAGCAGGTCGTCGGCGCCGGCGCCCTCCGCCGGTGGTCGTGCTCCCAGGACCCTGCCGCGACCAGCCACTGTCTCCTCCTCGTCTGTCTCGTCCTCGCCGGTGATCCAGGACCAGGCGATCGACCCGGGATCCAACGCCGGCTCTCGGCCGGCGGCCGGCGGCATCTCCGTCGCAATGCCGCCCGTCGACCTGCCTGGTCCCGGCCGGCCGACACCGACGATCGGCCTGGCTCGACTCGCCCCCCGCCTGGCCCGTCGGCGCGCCGCGGTGGAAGTCGCGCTGCCACGGCCCCAGCGCGATGTCGCCCGGCTGGCCGCTTCGCCACGCCTGGCCACCTCGCCGGCCCGATCGGCCGGCGCCGCCGCTGTGCCGGGCAGAGCCTGGGCCGGGCGGACCCCGAGCGCGTCACCCCTGGCCGAACGGACTCGGGCCGAACGGTCCCGGACCACGCCAGCCCAGAGCGAGCGGATCCGGGCCGAGCCGCCCATGGCTGGGTCGGCCCGAACCGAGCCCACCCGGACCAGGCCGGCCCAGGCCACGCCACTCCCGGCTGAGCCGACCCAGAGCGAGCCGACCCAGAGCGCGGGGTCGGAGTCCAGCGCCACCGCCGTGGTCGAGTCGTCACGATCATCCGGCCGCCGGGCAGGGGCTGCCGGGCCGGCGACGCTGCGTACCGCTCTGCGCCGGATGTGGAGCAGCACCGCCCGGCTGGTGCGAGCCGACCCGCTGACATCCGCGTACCGATCGGCACCAGGGCGTGCCCCGGCCGGTGCCGTCACGCCGGTCCCCCGCCTCGGCACCCACCGGGTGCGACCGAGCGGTGGCTGGCCCGGCGCCGTGCGCGACCGGCTCGACACGGCTGTCGTCGCCACGAGAGTCCAAGAGGGGCCGGTCCAGATCGGCCGGATCCAGACGACGGCACCCCAGAGCACGGCGTCCCAGGACGAGCGATCCGGCAGCCAGCGGCTTCGGGCCGCGACGCCGGCGGGCCCGACCCGGATGACCCCGCCGAAGACGCAGTCCGGCTCGTCGCACGCGTCGCTGGCAGCAAGAGTCGAGACCCCTGCCGGCTCTCGGCCGCCGGCGCTGGTGCGCCGGCTGGACGCCGCACCCGCCAGCCGTCTGCCTGGAGCGACCGGCCGGCATTGGCGGGCGCAGCCGCCAGCCGCGAGGCGCCTGCCAAGCCTGGGCATCGAGTCACCGGATCTCCTCAGCGGCGCCTCGCCGGCCGAAGGCCTCCGCGCACCGGTTGCCGGCGCGTCCCGCCGGGTGGTGACACCCGATCCGGCTCGGGTTCGTCCGCAGACCAGCACCCCGGCCCGCCCCCGTCCCACCGACCGCAGCCGCACCGGACACGACCTCAGCGCCGGCCCTATCGACCGCAGCCCCGACAGGCACGACACCACGAGCCTCAGGCCGCACGACCCGAACGCTGTCCCGAGTGCTGTCTCCGTGCGTCGGACTGCGCACGGGACCGCGACCCGCTCGGCTCGTCGCTTTCCCTGGCTCGTCTCGACAGCGCCCGCCGAGATCGCCCCGCCATCCCGCGGGCTCCCGAAGGTTCCCGCCGTGGCCTCCGTTCACGCCCACCCGACGGCTGCCCGCAACCCCGGCGAGCAGCCGTCCGCAGCCAGCGCCCGGTCCCGGCCCCCGCAGCGCTCATCCGGCCGACGGACCAGTCTCGACCGACTGGCAGCGGAGATCAGCGCGCCATCCCCGGTACCAGGCCGGCACCGGCCGTCCACGGAGATGGATGCGGCGTCCCTGGCCGGCATCGCCCTCTCGACCCTGGCCGGCGCCGAGGCCAGAGTGGCTCCACCGCGCACCGTCATCCAGCGTCTTCCCGCACCCTCCGTGACCCCCCAGCGACCCACTCAGCCGCCCGAGCCGAGCGAGGCCAGCGCACCTGGCGGCGGCGGGCCCGGAGTGAGCTTCCCCATCGTCCGCCGCTGGGCGGCGGCGGCCATCCCCTCGACCCCAGGAGCAGCCATGCGTGACGCCGACGACCGTCCCCTCCTCGGCTCGCAGCGAACCGAGGAGCCCGGACTGCTGTCCGGCGTGATGGCCCGCGTCGATGAGCGGATCCAGGCGCACCTGACGAACGAATTCGATACGGAGCTGTCCGATCGAGTGCATCGCATCATCGATGAGCGACTCAGCGCCGAGCAGGAACGATGGGCCTGGCGGCGCGAGGCAGGAGGGTTCTGATGGCGACCGAGAAGGCGTTCCTGGAGATCGAGGGCGGTCAGCGCGTCCCCTGCATGTTCAATCCGGCCCAGCTGCAGCTGTCTCGGACCAACTCCTGGTCCGGTGACAGCCGGCCCGGGTACGGCGTTCCCACGCTGCGCTACACCGGAGCCGGCTCGGGCACACTGTCCCTGGATCTGTTCTTCGACACCACCGCCACCGGCACCGCGGTGACCCAGCACACCGGCAAGATCCTGGGCCTGATGGACGTCGACCCGTCCCTGCCCGGCTCGGATCCGGCCAGCAACAACGTCCGTCCGCCGTACGTGACCTTTCACTGGGGCGACCTGCATGCCTTCAAGGCCGTGATCACCCAGTTGGAGCTGACCTTCACCTACTTCTCCTCGACCGGAGTGCCGCTGCGGGCCACCATGGGTCTGCAGCTGACCCAGTACGAGGAGTCACGCGCCTTCGGTCCGCAGAATCCGACCTCCGGAACGCCGCGTCCGCAACGGGTCCATCGGGTCCAGTCCGGCGAGACACTGGACCGGATCGCGGCACGGTACTACGGCGACGCGACCGCCTGGCGACGGCTGGCCCACGCCAACTCCATCGCCGACCCGTTGGCGCTGCGCCCCGGCACCCTGCTCTCGATCCCGCGGCAGAGCACATGAGCGGACACATCGAGGAGGTGAGCCCATGACCGTGACAGCCGGCGTACGGCTGGCCCATACCGTGCCGCGGCTCCAGGTCAACGGCACCGATGTCGCCATGGGCTGGAGCAATGCCCTGCGTCAGATCCGGATCGAACGCGGGCTGCGGACGATCGGCCGGGCCATGCTGGTCTTCGCCGATCCAGAACACGAGCTGGCCACGGCCTCGGTCTTCGAGTTCGGCGCCGAGGCGGCCGTTCTCACCAGCGACGGCAAGACCTATTTCAGGGGCGTGGTGGCCGGCCGGGCCCTCAACGCCGCCGACGGGGACGTGACCCTGGCGATCACCCTGCACGACAAGGCCGCCATCTTGGTAGGCAGCACTCTGGCCGCGACCAGTACGACGTCCACCGTCAGCGACGTGCTGCAACGGCTGGTCAGCGCCGGCAAGATGACGCTCAACGGCCCCGGCGGGAACGCCACCCAGCTGACCATGCCCTGGCTCGGGCTCACCGGCAATGCGCTGGCCGTCATCGACGAGATCGCCGGCCGGTACGGCTACGACTGGGAGGCCGACGGCGGCACGCTGCGCATGTGGGATGCCGCGGCTGGTGCTCCGCCGGGGGCGACAAGCGCCCTCCTTGCCGTCGGCCGCGACCTGAGCGAGTTCTCGGTCGAGGTGACGAACGCGCATGCGCGCACGCTCGAGGTCCGCACCTGGAACGACAAGGCGCTCAAGTCCGAGGTCAGCCGGGCCCAGCCACGCGCCAGCCGGGGAGCCAGCTCCTGGCTGCCCGCCCTGCAGACCGGCGCCCTCCCGACGCACCTGCATTCCGCCGGCGACACCGTGATGACCTCCGAGGGTGACGCCCTGGCTGCCGCACAGGCCGGCACCGGCCGGCGGGTCCGGGCCCGCGGACGATCGCTGCTGAACCCCGGTGTCGCTCCCGGCAACAGCATCAGCGTGACCAACAGCGGACCCACCGACGGCACCTACTACGTGCGCGAGGTCGAGCACGTGTGGGGGATCCACGGGAGCTGGACCCGATTCGTCGCCGGAGACCGGGATGCACCCCGGCTGGCGGATCCCTCGCGGGCGCTGCCCCCGGTCTCCACCTTCGAGCACGCACACCTGACCATCGGCGTGGTCACCGAGGTAGGCGTGGACCCGGACAGCTCCTCGCAGAAG
>CAZTHV010000075.1:0-11580 GCA_964613165.1 uncultured Marmoricola sp. | reverse complement strand
TGGGTGGCCTCGCTTTCGACCATCGCTATGGCCTCGTTTTCAAGCGTCGTCGACAACAGATCATCGAGGCGTACCTATCACCGATGAGTGCGCTGGCGGTGGCGGTGGCGGAGCAGTTCGGGGTGTCCAAGACCAGCGTGCTGCGGCTCCTACATCGGGAGGGCGTGCGAGTGCGACCTCGGCACGCACCTCACACCACCGCTCCTTGATATGTGCGAGACAAGTGCGACGACTTGCTCGACGCCGCGTCCTATGCGGCGGTATGACGCACGGCTGCCAATCCGCGGTGGCGGGCATGCAGACTAAGGGCCATGAAACTCAGTGAACTGGTCGCCGGCTCGGCGAAGGACATGCAGAGCCGGCTGGAGCAGATCCGCGTCGCTGCTACGCATTCTGGGTTGAAGGGCACGGCGGCCGAAGAAGTGCTGGCTGAATTCCTTCGCGAGCGATTGCCGGCTTCCTTGGGCGTGACCGCCGGTCAGGTTGTCGACCGTGACGGCAATCTGAGCAAGCAGGTCGACGTCGTCATCTATGACGCCACTCGCACTCCCATGCTCTTCACCAGCCCGGCCGGGACTTGGAATGTCATCCCAGCTGAGGGCGTCCTCGCCGTGATCGAGGTGAAGATGCACCTCACCGCTACCGACATTCCGAGCGTGCTTGCGAACTGTGCGGCAGTCCTCGGATTGCGGCGCGACGCGTTCATCGGTCCCGCCGCGACCAAGTTCAATGCCCACGGACGGAACTACTCCGAGCTGCCTATCTGCTACTACCTCTTCGCGTTTGAGTCCGATTCGATGTACGCCCAGAAGTTCAACGAGTTGCAGGATGGGCTGGACCTTGCCAAGCGGATCACCTCGGCGTGCTACCTCGACCGGGGCTTGAGCATGTACTTCCAGCTCGACGGGTCAAGCCCGGTATTCACCGAGTTGGCCGCCTCTCCGGGCGTCATGGTGGACATCGCGACGGACGCGGCCCTCCTCGCCTGGTTCGCCAGTCTCAGTACGGTCGTCTTCCAGGCCGAGCTGCGTGCGATCTCGCTGATCGACTACGCAGGAGATGCACTGAAAGACCTCAAGGGTTCGCTGGGAAAGCAGTCACAGGAAGAGCGAGCCAAGCTCCTTTCGGTCATGAGCGACCACGTACTCGGTCAGCTCGGTCTCCCGGCCGGGATCGGGGCGAAGATATTCGCGAAAGTTCCACTCGATGACAGTGAGGTGGCAGCGATCGCGGCCGTCGGTGGAGCGGTCACGCTCGACGAGAATGGCGGCCAGCGGATAACGCTCCCGACTACCGCATCCTCCTAGGCCCGGAGTCACCTGCGCGAGCCGTCAGGCTGGGGCGAGGGCGAAACGTTCCCCATCTCGCTTCGGCACATCACCCTCTCTCGCCGACACCGGATCGCGGCGACGTGCGCGCCGCGAACGCTAGACGCCAGCGACGTAGGCGGTGAGGAAGTGGACGCCGTGGCGGTCGAGGTTGCCTCGGGCCCGGTCGTAGTGCTCGGTGGTTCGCGGGTCGGCGTGCCGGGCGAGGATCTGGGCGTCCCGCAGCGGGACGCCAGCGTCGAGGGCGTTGGTGATGGCGGCGTGGCGCAGTGAGTGCGGGCTGATGTGTCGCGGGATCGCTGCGGCCCGGGCGATGCGCTGGACCATCCGATACACGTCACGTCGGTCAACCGGCTTGCCGGTGAGCGGACGCAGGATGAGGGGTCCAGCGCTCCGCTCGCCTCGGCATGCCTCGAGAACGCGTAGAACCGGGACTGTGATTGGCATGGTGGCGGGCTTGTTGCCCTTGCCGACCAGGCGCAGGACGCGGTGGCCGCGCAGCGTCTCGGCGTAGTCCTCGATCCGGACCGCCGCCGCCTCTGAGGCTCGCAGAGCGTTGATACCAAGGAGATACGCGAGGGCGCCGTGGTGGACGGTGATCGTCTGGGCGATCTGGAGGAACCGGATGAGCTCGAGCCGATCAAGCCCTTGGGTACGCGATTCATCGCGATGCACTTCGGGTAGTCGGGCGTAGACCGCTGGGTCGGTGGGCGTGAGTCCGTCGATGTGGGCGAAGCGGAAGTATCCACGTACCCCATGCATCAGCGTGACCACGGATGAGGCCATCAGGCCGCATTCGGTCAATGAGCGGATGTAGAGCTCGACGTGTGCACGCTCTACGCCGATCAATGCGTCGATCCCGTTGGTCTCGCACCAGGCGAACCACCGGCGCAGCTGGTAGGCGCACAAGTGGTGAGTCGGTCCGGAATAGCGGGCGAGGAACGAGACGGCGGCAAGTTGCGCGGGCGTCATGTTGGCAGGCTGAAACGGCATCAGCTCACGAGAAGCGTCTTGGCTGGTCATGGAGTTCTCCGCGGCGATGCCGAGGTGACCTGCCGTGCTCGCCGTCGACACGACGAGGTCAGAGAACCGACGCTACGCGCAGCAATGTCACCCGACGGAGTTGATGAGTCGGCTGCCACCAGGCCGCGCAAGCGGCGGAAAGACGGACATCGCGACAGACTCGGCCGGTCACGATCGTCGATGGCGGTCCCCTGCCTGTCCTCCTCAGAGTTCATACCGAAACCAGGGCTGGGCCTTCTGGTCGGACCGTTTTCCTGCAGCTGTCGGTGTCGGCTTCTATGATCGCTTCGCGGCGAGTTGCTTGTGCTCGCGAGTCGTCGACCAGTTCGGAATAGCAAGACCAATAGGAGACTGCACGTGCGCCTAACCTCAGTTACGGTCCAGCGGTTCAAAAACTTTGTCGACCCGCAGAAGATCGAGATCGAAGACGATGTGACTGCCCTAGTCGGCAAGAATGAGTCCGGTAAGACGACTGTTCTCAAGGCGTTGCACCGCCTGAACCCGGCGAACGGTACGAGCCTCAAATTCAACCTGACGAAGGAGTACCCGAGGTGGCGCCTGGCGCGCGACCGCCGCGCCGATGACGAGCTGTCTAAGACTCGCCCGATTCAGGCAACCTTCGCGTTGGAGCAGGCCGATATCGACGCTCTGGTCGAGACTTTCGGGGTTCGCATCCCCGAAAACGCTGTCGTACATGCCTCGCGCAACTACGACAACGGAGCGGGGATCTCGTTCTCGCACAAGTCCTCTGACGTGATCGCACAAGCTGCGGCCGATGTCGAGATCACTGGGGACGACTTAGAGGCGCTCACTGGAGCAGGAAGCCTCGAGAGTGCACGAACGCTCGCGAAGGAGCAGACAAAGGCACTCAAGGAGGCTGACGAGCCCCTGCGGGCGAAGGCGATGACCGCCTTCGGGACTGCACTCAATAAGTACAGCTTCCTCGACGGAGGCTTGGATCAAGAGCAGGTCGACGCCCTGTGGGCACGGCTGCCGAGGTTCTTCTACTTCTCCTCGTACAACGTGCTTCCTGGCGAGACAGATCTCAACAAGTTGTCGAGCAAGATTGCGGCCGGCACTCCGGCGCTGGCTGACCGTGAGCGGTCGGTAGTCGCACTTCTCGCGCATGCGGGTGAGAAGCCTCAGGACTTCATGGACGCTGACTACGACAGTCGTAAGGCGGAGTTGCAGGCCGCGAGTGTCGACCTGAGCCGGCACGTCTTCGAGTACTGGCGCCAGAACCCCGAACTCGAAGTCATCTTCGACACTGACAACGTCATGATCGAAGAGGACGACGGCGTGGAACGCCCGCACCGCATCCTCAAGATCGAGCTGCGCGACGGTCGACACGGCAATGTTGAGACGAACTTCTCGACCCGCTCAACGGGCTTCCAATGGTTCTTCTCCTTCTTCGCGGCCTTCAGTGAGCACCAGCACTCGAAGAGCCCAATCATCGTGCTGCTCGATGAGCCCGGTACGAGCTTGCATGGCGACGCACAACATGACTTTGTTCGCTTCATCTTTGAAGAGCTTGGTTCCTCGAAGCAGACCATCTACACAACCCACTCGCAGCATATGGTCGACCCCACGAAGTACGAGAAGTTGCGTGCTGTTCACGACCGAGCCACACGTCAAGACCCGGACCAGGGCGTCGTTGTCACGCCGATCAGCCTCAGTGCTGACGCCGCGACGTTGCTCCCCGTCGAGTCGGCACTTGGCTACTCCGTGAGCCAGCACCTCTTCATCGGGTCTGGGCAGCACTTGCTGGTCGAGGGCAGCAGTGACTTCGTCTACCTGCAACGTCTCACCGAGTACCTGCTCCTCAAGCCCGAGGGCGACAACCGCGGCCTCGACCCGAGTCTTGCCATCCTGCCGGTGGGGGGCATCGACAACATGCCCGCCTTCGTCGCACTACTGGGTCGGCGGCTCGCCGTGACTGCTCTGGTGGACGGCGATCGCACAAACGCCAAGCTGCAGCGCATCAAGAAGGCTGCTGAGGCAAACGACGTCGACGAGAGCGTGATCGTCGTCTGCTCAGACATCGACAAGCTGCCGACCAACGCTGACATCGAAGATCTCTTCGACGTGGCGGATTACCTGAAGCTCTACAACTGGGCGTGCGACACCAACATCAAGGCCACGGAGTTGCCTGACACCGAAGAGCCGATCATCAAGAAGATCACCAACATCCGCGGCGAGTTCGACCATGCGCTGCCCGCGCACGCGCTGACAAAGCACCGGGATGAGTTCTTCGAGTCGATCAAGCCCAAGACCGTCAAGCAGTTCGCTGCCCTCTTCGCGAGACTGAACGAGACCGTGACGATCTAGCACCTCCGTGCGTACACCGCGCGGTAAGCGGCTGCCAGCGTCATTGTGGGCGGTTCGACGCACATGAGGGAGGCGCTGCGATCTGGATGGATTGCCACATCCCGGACCCGGGAGTCGATGGCCAGTTCGTCATCGACTGCTCGTTGCTCAGCGGAGCTCGATCAGCTTCTGTCCGCTCTCAACCAACTCGACGATCTGGGCGATCAACGGTTCGAACCACGTGAGCAACGCTGCCCTGCGCGTGTTGCCGATCCTGACCCACACCACGGCCGGCGCTTCGCCACGCATGGCGAACATGAGGGAGAAGTCCTCGTCCTTGGTGACGATGACCGCCTCGTGGTCCAGGGCGTACTGCCACAGGTCTCGATCCGGCGCGTCACCTGGGCCGATATCGGTCACATGCTCGGCCACATGACCGTGCTCGCGGAGCAGTCGAGCCAACGCTGGCGGCAGCTGGGCGTCGACCAGGAACCGCATAGGTTCAGGAAGCGATCACGATCGCGTGGTCAGCCTGGGCTGCGGCGTACTCCAGGCAGGCCCGGATGTCCTCTGTCGTCAGATAGGGGTAGTCCGCCAGGATCTCGGCCTCGTCGGCACCGGCCGCCAACAGCGCGAGGACATCGCTGACCCGCATCCGGGTACCTCTGATCGCCGGCCGGCCGTGCACGACCTCCGGGTCGATCGAGATGCGATCAAGCAAGGACACGCGTCCATCCTATCGCCCGGAGCGCGGCGCACAGGGCAAAGGAGCGCGGCTGGCGAAGCCCGTTCGCCTCTCGGGAGACCGACCGACCCTGAGAAGAAGGGGGTGCGGGTGGCGGCGCCCCCGCCCGCCGAGCGCAGCGAGGCACAGATGACGAGAGCGACGTGGCTCGCGCTTTCCGCGAGCACACGCCGCCCTCGATCTCGTGGAGCTGGCGGGAATCGAACCCGCGTCCTGCAGCGCCGTTCCAGGTCTTCTCCGGGTGCAGTCCGTGAGCCGCTTTTCTCGGCCCCGGCGCTGGCACGGACACGTGCGCCGACGGGCTCAGTCAGGAAAGAGTCCCGATCAACCGTCCTGACGGCAGTCGATCAGCAAGCCTCCTAGATGAGGCCAGGGTCCGGGACGGAGGCGGATGCCCGGTCTGGCCCTTCGATCACCGCTCAGGCGGCGAGAGCGAAGTCAGTGCGCTTAGCGTTGGCACTTATGGTTTCCAGCGATCGTTCACGAGATGACGCTGGCTCCTCGACCCGCTTCTCCTGGGACTAACGTCCCCAGTCGAAACCAATCAGCCCCTCTTGAGTTTTATGGCCTCAGCCTACCGACCCAACCCCACGCGCGCACACGCTATTCCGCCGGGCCCATGCCGGGCCGTCCGGCTAGGCACGGGAGAGGTGCGCCAGGCAGAGGTCGGGCTCGACCAGCGGCTCGAGCTCGCTGACGCCCAGCGGGGCGTCCATCCTCTCCAGCAGCCCACGCATCAGGCCCAGGTGGAGCGAGCAGACGACCCGCTCGTGGCCGCGGGCCACCTCCAGGAAGGGACAGTGCCGGACCTCCAGGCGGAGGCCGGCCTCGTCGTCGGCGAGGCCGGAGGAGAAGCCGACCTCGTCGAGGCCGGCGATCACGGCGTCGAGTACGTCGGCTCCGGAATCGCCCACGTCGGGACCGGTCAGCTGCGTGGACCACGCCCGGCCGGCCCGCTCGGCGGCCGCACCGGCATCGCCCACCTCGTCCTCGATGAAGCCGACCAGCATCTCCGAGAGCAGCTCGTAGCGGCGCGATCCGGGCCCGCCCGGACGGGCGGCGTACAGGGCTCGCGGCCGGCCCGGCGCCGAGCGACGCTCCCGTTCGGAGTCGACCAGTCCCGCCTCGACCAGCGCGTCGAGATGGAAGCGCGCGGAGTTCGGGTGGACGCCGAGCCGCTCGCCGACCTCGGCGATCCCCAGCGGCCGGCCGGCCTCGCGGGATCGCCGAGGTCGGCCGGCCTCGCGGAGCAGCGCCAGCACGCGGGCGCGAGCCGGCCCCAGCCCTCGCTCAGCCTGCTCCATCACGACCTCCGCGCCCCTTCCATGTCAGCCCGCCTGGGCCAGCTCGGCGTCTCGATGACGGCTCAGCCACCGGCCGCCGAACTCCGTGGTCCACCCCAGCGAGGGCAGCTCGCGCGGGTCGAACCACGGGTGCCGGAGAGCCACCGTCGCGGCCGAGGGATCCAGTCCCCGCCGGAGGATCTCCTGCCCGAGCCAGGCTACGGCCTCGACCCCGGCGATCGGCTCACCGTCGGCCATCAGCAGCGGCACGGTCGCGGTGCCGCTCTCGCGCCACTCGAGCGCCCACCGGGTCAGCTGCCGCCACGCCGTCGAGGTCACCGGCCCGCCGGTCACGTCCACGCAGTAGCCCCAGTCGTGCAGGATCTCGCTGTCCGCGCGGCCGCTGCGGATCGCGTCGCCGAGGACGGTCCGCAGCACCCGGGCATCGCCGATCTCGATGCCGTGCATCCAGAAGGACTCGAAGAGCACCTGAGCCACGAGCGGTCCGACCGAGGCGCCATAGGCCTCGGCGTACGCCGCCACCGAGGGGCGGGTCCGGGGGATGGAGCCGGCCAGGTCGTAGGGCAGCTCCTCCTCGGGCAGCAACATCGCCAGCACCCGGTCGAGCTCGTTCTGCAGGCCGGCCACGGTCGGCCGGCCGTCGTCGATGCCGGGGACCCAGGGCGCGTGCTCGACCGCTCGCCAGTCCACCGGTACGCCGGTCGCGGCGAGGACCCGGCTCCGGCGGAAGGCGAGGTAGCTCCACGGGCAGTTGAAGTCGCCGTAGAGCAGCAGCTCGCTCATGACCCCGCGACCCGGCCGATCCGGATCCGCCAGGTCTCCGGGCCCTCCTCCAGCGCCTGCCAGTCGAACTCCCCGGGGTGCTCGGCGGCGAACTGGTAGTACAGCGGCTTCGGGTCGTGGTCGTTGACCAGCTCGAAGGAGTCGCCGACACCGAGCGACCCCCAGGTCTCGAAGATCAGCTGGTGACGGCGGGCGGGGACTTCGGCTCGGACGTCGAGGATGCTCATGGCGGGACTCCGTCTGCTCGGGGATGGGTTCCCTTTGTTTTTACAAGTTATTTGTAAAAAAGGCAACGGTCCTCAGGCCCTGGACCCGAAGAGCATCCGCCCGTTGTCCCAGCAGACCCGGCGCAGCCAGGCATCGCCCAGGGCGGGGCACCGGTCGCGCAGCCGCTCCAGCGACTCGAGCTGGTGGGCGTAGGGATAGGGGATGCTCGGGAAGTCGGTGCCGAGCAGGATGCGATCGCCGAGGCCGGCCAGGCGTGGAAGCAGCTCCCCGGGAAAGGGTCCCTCCGCCCCGAGGAAGTCGGTGAACACCATCGTGGTGTCCAGCAGCAGGTCGGGATAGGTCTCGGCCAGGTCGAGGAACTCGGCGTACTCCGGGGCTCCCAGGTGCGCGACGATCACCCGCAGCCGCGGGAACCGGCGCAGCAGCCGAGCCAGATGATCGGGGCCGGTGAAGGCGTTGCCCACCGGGCCGGAGCCGACATGTACCACGACCGGCGTGCCTGCCTCCTGCAGCGTGGCCCCAGGCGCCGTCCAGCAGCGGGTCGTCGAGCCGGAACTCCCCCACCTGAGTGTGCACCTTGAACACCTCGGTGCCGACGGCCACCAGCTCGCCGACGTACCCAGCGACACCCTCCTCGGGGTAGAAGGCCGCCGAGCGCAGCGCCTCGGGCACCTCGTCTGCGAAGCCCGCCGCCCAGTCGTTGAGGTACGCCGCGATGCCCGGCCGGTGCGCGTCGGGCAGCGCTCCGAACCGTCGTACGCCGAGCGCGCGCAGCGTCTCGACCCGCTCCTCGTCACCGCCCCGGTAGCGGATCGGCCACTCCCGGCCGATCTTCGGCCCGGCCTGGTCGAACTGCGCCCAGACCTTCGCCTGGACCGGCGGAGGCAGGAAGTGGACGTGGACGTCGATCAGCCCGGGGAGGCCGTGCGCCTCGCACCAGGCAGGAACATCCGCGTCGGCGAGCGCGCCCCGATCAGGCTCAGTCACGGCCCTTGAGGTGGCGGCCGAGCGCCTGCTGCTTCTCCCGGTCGTCTTGGCGCTCACGCAGCGCCTGCCGCTTGTCGTAGTGCTTCTTGCCCTTGGCCAGGGCGATCTCGACCTTGGCGCGGCCATCCTTGAAGTAGAGCGCGAGCGGCACGATCGTGTAGCCCTTCTCGCTGACCTTGCGCTCGATCTTGTCGATCTCGGCGCGGTTGAGCAGCAGCTTGCGCTTGCGGCGCGCGGCGTGGTTGGTCCACGTGCCCTGGGAGTACTCGGGGATGTGCACGGCGTGCAGCCAGGCCTCGCCGTTCTCCAGGTCGACGAACCCGTCGCTGAGCGTGGCCCGGCCGGCGCGCAACGACTTCACCTCGGTCCCCATGAGGACCAGGCCGGCCTCGAAGGTGTCCTCGACGTGGTAGTCGTGCCGCGCCTTGCGGTTCTGGGCGATCATCTTGCGCCCCTGCTCCCTGGGCATGGGCGCCATCCTCTCATCGCCAGATCCACTGCCGAATCGATCTCCGCCGAACCGCCCGTAGCAGGAGACGAAGTGCGAGGAATGTCGGCATTGGGTGATGCGGATCACGTCGTCCGGATCTAGTGTGATCTGGAACGGATGCCGGGATTCCCCGGCGTGAGATCTCTCCTTGGCGGTGGTCGCCGTGCACTCGAAGACAAGACGATCCGTCTGGACTGTCGTGGCCGCCCTGCTGGTGTCCGGCCTGGCGTCCGTCGGTGTCGTGCTGGTGACGACACCGGCCTCCTACGCCGCCGCGATCCCCTGGTCCTGTACCGACGAGGCCTACCTGTTCCAGTCGCCCAACGGCGCCGCCGCGCCGCATCTGGTCCAGTCCGTCGACCTGGTCACCGGGGCCTACCAGACCATCGGCACCACCGCCGACCAGCTCAACGCCGCCGCCTACAACACCGCCGACGACTTCGTGTACGCGTGGAACCTGCGCAGCAGGACCCTGGTGCGGGTCAGTGCCGATCGCACGCTGACCGACCTCGGCGTCCCCACCGGCACGGGGGCGAGCTTCACCGGCGTCGGCTACAACGTCGGCGACTTCGACGACTCCGGGAACCTGTGGATCATGGACAACCAGTCCGGCAAGTGGCTGCGCATCGACATGAGCAATCCGTCGGCGCCGGTGACCACCGCCTCGGGCACGGCGACGCTGTCCGGCACGCTGATCTTCCCCGGCGACTGGGCCATGGTGAACGGGCAGTTCTACGGCGTGGCGCCGACCTCCAACGGCACCGGCAACGCCCGGTTGGTCTCCTTCGACCCGAGCACTCGTGCCTTCACCGTCCGGGGAATCCTCGCCGGAATGGCCTCCGGCTCGACCTTCGGGGCCGTCTACAGCGACGACACCTACCTCTACGTCTCCCGCAACCAGGGCGGCAACATCTACCGCGTCGATCCGGCCGGTGTCACCGGCGTCCTGCTCGCCCCGGGTCCGGCATCGTCGTCGAACGACGGAGCACGATGCCGTGACAGCGCCATCCCGACCGTCACCCTCGTCAAGGAGATCGCCGGGCGGCTGGCGCCGGACGACCAGTTCACGGTCTCGCTGCGCGACGCCTCCGGGACCACGGTCGCCGAGGTCACCACGACGGGGACCCAGACGACGGCGACTTCGATCGACCGGCCCGTCGAGCGGGACCACACCTACGTCATCACCGACGAGCTCGTCGCGGGCTCGCCCTCGCGGTCCACCGACTACGACGCGACCCTGTCCTGCGTCACCGAGTCGGGGAGCGCCACGCCGGCGATACGCGCCATCGGCACCTGGACGCTGCGGATCGGCACGGCCGACGACTACGTCTGCACCGTCACCAACACCCCGCACCCGCCCGACCCTCGGCTCGACCTGGTCAAGTCCGTCGATCCGGACGACGTGTTCTCCACCGGCGACGTCCTGCGGTACTCGTTCGTCGTCACCAACACCGGCAATGTCGCGGTGAGCGGGATCGAGATCGACGAGGTCGCCTTCTCCGGCGCCGGCCCGACGGGTACGCCGGCCTGTCCCCTCACCACGCTCGCGCCGCGCGAGTCGACGACCTGCACGGCGACGTACACGGTCCAGCCCGGCGACGTGCTGGTGGGCGTCGTCACCAACACCGCACGGGCGACGGGCGAGGATCCCGGTGGCGGACCGGTGATCTCCGACGACGACAGCACCTCGGTGCCCTCCTCACCCGCACCGGCGCTGTCGATCGAGAAGACCGCCTCGCCGCCCGCGATCGTCGCGGCCGGGGACGTCGTGACCTACACGTTCGTGGTCACCAACACCGGCAACACGGCGGTCCACGACATCGCCGTGGCCGAGGACGCCTTCTCCGGCGAGGGCGTGATGTCCACGCCCGCCTGCAGCCCGACCTCGTTGCTCCCGGGACAGCGATCGACCTGCGTGGCGACGTACACCGCCACGCAGGGGGACATCGACCGCGACGAGCCACTGGACAACACCGCCCACGCGACCGGTGCGGGCCCGGGTGGAGCGGCGGTCACGTCGAACACCGACGACGCCGAGGTGCCGGTGGTGCAGACCCCGCAGCTGGATCTCCACAAGACCGGAACGGCCGACGGGAACAAGGCCGGTGCCACGGTGAGCTACGAGTTCGCGGTGACCAACACCGGCAACACCACGATCCACGACCTCGTCGTCCTCGAGGACTCCTTCTCCGGCTCCGGCACGATCGGACCGGTCCACTGTCTCGTCACGACGCTCGCACCCGGCGCGAGCACCACCTGCACCGCCCGGTACACGCTCACCGCCGTGGACGTGGCCGCCGGCTATCTGGAGAACGCCGCGCACGCCAACGGCCGCGACCCGCAGGACGATCCGGTCGACTCGGGGCCCAGCGGCGCGATCGTGGG
>CAZTHV010000074.1:11122-11611 GCA_964613165.1 uncultured Marmoricola sp. | reverse complement strand
CAGAAGGCCCGGGCCGTCGGCATCCACCTGGTGCTCGCCACCCAGCGGCCGTCGGTGGACGTGGTCACCGGCCTGATCAAGGCCAACGTGCCCTCGCGACTGGCTTTCTCCACCTCCAGCCTGTCCGACAGCCGGGTCATCCTGGACCAGCCGGGCGCGGAGAAGCTGGTCGGTCAGGGCGATGGCCTCTTCCTGCCGATGGGCGCCTCCAAGCCGGTGCGCGTCCAGGGCAGCTGGGTCACCGAGGCCGAGATCCGCCAGGTCGTGAAGACCTGCAAGGAGCAGCTCGAGCCGACGTACCGTGAGGACGTCACGGCGCCGCAGCAGTCCAAGCGCGACCTGGACGACGACATCGGCGACGACCTCGACCTGGTGATCCAGGCCGTCGAGTTGGTCGTCTCCACCCAGTTCGGCTCCACCTCGATGCTGCAGCGCAAGCTGCGGGTCGGCTTCGCCAAGGCCGGCCGGAGCTGAAGCGGTGGCGGCTGG
>CAZTHV010000074.1:4222-11112 GCA_964613165.1 uncultured Marmoricola sp. | reverse complement strand
GCAGCGGTGTCGTCGGCCCCAGCGAGGTCTCCAAGGCCCGCGACGTGCTGATCAAGCCGGACGACCTGGATGCGGTCATCATGACCCTGCAGGCGCAGCCGTGACCGAGGCCGAGACCGGTCCCGTCGTGGAGGTACGCGGCAAGTGGAGCCTCGACGCGACGATGGGTCTGCTCGCCCTGGGCGTCGGCGCCGCGTTCTGGGTGCGCTCCGGCTCGTGGTTCGACATCCTGGGCGGCGCTGTCCTGATGCCGTTGGCCCTCTTCCATCTCGGCGCGGCGCTCTCGGCGCGGGCGCCGGTGCTGGTCGCCGATGCCCACGGGATCAGGATCAGGGTCGGCGGCGCCTGGCGGGGCATTCCCTGGCCGGCGATCCGCCAGGTCGTGGTCGAGCGCCGAGGATCGGTCCTCGCCGAGGACCGGCTGGTGCTCGTCCCGCGCGAGCTCGCGGTCCTCGACGGACTCGGCGTGCTGGGTCGTGCCCACCTGCGCTGGAACCGGCTCTGGTACGGCGCTCCGCTCAGCCTGCCCGTGGGTCTCACTGCCGAGAGCGGCAGCGAGGACCTGGTCGAGGACCTCCGCGTGCTGGCAGGGCTGGCCGGCTCCACCACCGAGGTCGTCCGGCTGCGGGGCGGTGCCCAGCGTGCCCGGCTCGAGGAGATGTCGCACGCGCGTCCGGAGCAGGCCGCGGCCGGAGCCGATCTCGGGTCGGTGACCCTCGAGCCCGCCGAGGACGCCGCGTCACGTCGCGAGCCGGGTGCCGCGACGTCGTACGACCCAGTCCCGGCGGTACGAGCCGTACGCCGGCCGATGCGGGCCGAGGTGCGAATCGTCTCCGCCGACCCGTCCGGCGGCATGCCGGAGCAGCGCTCGCCGGCAGCGGGGGAGCATGCCCTGCCGTCCTTGCCCCTGACCGTCTCCGGGGCAGCGGCGCCGGAGCCGGTGGCCGACCCGGTGATCGGTCCACGGCTGGTGCACGCGCGCGAGCGCCTCGGCCTGAGCGTCGACGATCTGAGCGAGCGCACTCGCATCCGCCCGCACCTCATCGAGGCGATGGAGCGCGACGACTTCGGCCCGTGCGGTGGCGACTTCTATGCTCGCGGACACCTGACCGCGCTGGCTCGGACGCTCGGCCTGGACGCCGCTACGTTGCTGGCCGACTACGACGAGCGCTACGCCCACGGCCCGATCAACGCCCGCCGGGTCTTCGAGGCGGAGCTGGCGACCGGACTGGCTGGTGGTGGGCTGGGTGGCGGGCTGCGTGCGACCGCCGGCGGGCCGAGATGGACCCTGCTGGTCGCCTCGGTGCTCAGCCTGGTGGTGATCTGGGGACTCGCCCACATCCTCGGCGACAGTCCTGAGCAGCTGGTCTCCCCGCCGGCGGCCTCGGAGACGGCCGGCCTGGCCGGCAACCAGCAGCCGATCACCTCGCCGCGGATGACCACCACTGCGATGACCGTCACCGCCGCCCACGCCCCGGCTCACCTGGTCGTCCGCGACCGCACCGGCAGGATCCTGTGGTCCGGCGACCTGCGGATCGGCGAGCACCGCCGGGTGACGGGCCTGGCGCCCTTCAAGGTCGAGGCCGACAACGCCGGCGCCGTCGAGGTGACCGTCCGCGGAAAGCCGCGGGGCATGGTCGGAGCCGTCGGCGAGCAGGGGTCGAAGAGGTTCCGGCGCTGAGCACATCTCCCAGGGGGCGGGTCGTCCGCGATTGACGGGCCCCCGTCATACTCGGTCGGTGCCCCCCGTCACTCGAAGCGCTCCCCAGACCGTCGCCGTGGTGACGCTGGGCTGTGCCCGCAACGAGGTGGACTCCGAGGAGCTGGCCGGCCGGCTGGCCGCCGCCGGCTTCGAGCTGGTGGCCGACCCGGCCGACGCGGAGACCGTCATGGTCAACACCTGCGGCTTCGTGGAGGCGGCGAAGAAGGACTCCGTCGACACCCTGCTCGAGGCGGCCGACCTCAAGCAGACCGGGAGCACGCGCGCGGTCGTGGCCGTCGGCTGCCTGGCCGAGCGGTACGGCGCGGACCTGGCGGAGTCATTGCCCGAGGCCGACGCCGTGCTCGGCTTCGACGACTACCCCGACATCGCCGCACGGCTGCGCTCGATCCTCGCCGGCGAGCGGCTGCTCCCGATCAGCCCCACCGCCCGCGCGGGCGCGGAGGTCGTCGTTCCCAGCGTCCGTACCGGAGTCGCCGGAGACTCGGTGGACGACCCCGTAGCCGGCCTCGGGGGTCGCCCGGCGTCCGGGCCGCGGGTGCTGCGCCGCAGGCTCGACGGCGGGCCGATGGCGCCGCTGAAGCTGGCCTCGGGCTGCGACCGGCGCTGCACCTTCTGCGCGATCCCGCGGTTCCGCGGCTCGTTCGTCTCGCGGCGCCCTTCGGACGTGCTGACCGAGGCCCGCTGGCTGGCCCGGGAGGGCGTCAAGGAGCTCTTCCTGGTCTCGGAGAACTCGACCTCCTACGGCAAGGACCTCGGCGATCTGCGCCTGCTGGAGACGCTGCTGCCCGAGCTGGCCGCGGTGGAGGGGGTCGAGCGGGTGCGGGTCTCCTACCTGCAGCCGGCGGAGACCCGTCCGGGCCTGGTATCCGCGATCGCGGACACGCCGGGCGTCGCGGACTACTTCGATCTCTCCTTCCAGCATGCGTCTGCCGGCGTGCTGCGGCGGATGCGCCGGTTCGGCGACCCGGAGTCGTTCCTCGGTCTGCTGGACGACGTGCGCGCGCAGGCTCCGCGGGCCGGAGTCCGCTCCAACTTCATCGTCGGCTTCCCCGGCGAGACCGAGCAGGACTTCGCCGCCCTGTGCGACTTCGTCGCCGCGGCCCGCCTGGACGCGGTCGGGGTCTTCGGCTACTCCGACGAGGACGGCACCGAGGCCGAGGCGTACGACGGGAAGCTCGACAGCGACGCGATCGCCGAGCGGGTCGAGGCGCTCACCGCGCTGGCCGAGGAGGTCACCGCGCAACGGGCCGAGGAGCGGATCGGTGAGGACGTGCTGGTGCTCGTCGAGAGCGTCGATCCGGAGACCGGGGCGGTCGAGGGCAGGGCCGCGTGCCAGGGCCCGGAGGTCGACGGCACCACCGTGGTGACCGGGCCGATGAGCGGAGCGCTCCGGGTGGGCGACCTGGTCCGGGCCAGGGTCGAGGAGACCACCGGCGTCGACCTGCTGGCGCGGGCGGAGGGACCATGAGCGAGCGGAAGACCAGCAACTGGAACGTGCCCAACGCGCTGACCACGCTGCGAATCGCGATGGTCCCGTTCTTCGGGTGGGCCCTCCTGGTCGACGGCGGCGAGAGCAACGGCTGGCGCTGGATCGCCTACGTCCTCTTCGCGGTCGCGATGATCACCGACAAGATCGACGGCGACCTCGCCCGCAAGCACGACCTGATCACCGACTTCGGCAAGATCGCAGACCCGATCGCGGACAAGGCGATCACCGGGATGGCCTTCATCGGGCTGTCGGTGATCGGCGAGCTGTGGTGGTGGGTCACGATCGTGGTGCTGCTGAGGGAGTGGTCGGTGACCATCGCCCGGCTCTCGATCGCCAAGCACGTGGTGATGGCGGCCAGTCAGAGCGGCAAGGTCAAGACGATGGCGCAGGCGCTCGCCCTCGGGGGGTTCGTCGCCCCCTTCAGGCACCTGGACGGCCACTGGGAGACCCCGGGTCTGGTGGTCTGGTGGGCGGCTGCGGTGCTGATGGGCGTCGCGGTCCTGCTCACCTTGGCCTCGGGCTTGGAGTTCGCGCGTGACGCGCTCCGTCAGCGAGGCCGGGTCCCCGGCTCCTGAGCCGGCCCGGCCGGGTCAGCCGCGGAACATCCACCAGCTCGGGCCGGTGCCGCGGGGCGTCTCCGGCCGCGTGCGGTGGTAGATCACCGCATGGTGCATCACGTCGGCGTCGACGTGGTGTGGGCCGAGCTCGACGACGCGGCCGGTCGGGGTCTCCAGGCGCAGCCGCCAGCGGGAGTCGTCCGGCGTACCCACGGTCTCGACCAGGCGGGCGGTGTCGGCCAGGTTGAACAGGGCGACGTGGCTGCCGCGCTGGATGGTCAGGTTGGAGCCCTCCAGGCGGACCACGCTGCGGGGCGTGCCGATCATCGTGCCGCGGACCACCACGGCCACGAAGGCGGACAGGACCAGGCCGATCGCCCAGATCGGCGAGCGGGTCGCGATGGTCATCCCCAGGCAGCCGAGAGTGCCCAGGACGAGCACCGCGAGCAGGAGGTCGGCCAGCCAGCGTCCGCGCCGCTTCTCGGTCCACTCGGCACGGACCGGGATCCGGGTGGCACCCGGTGCCTGCCGAGACCCGGGGACGAGCGCCGTGCCGGCCGGACCGGCGGCGGGCAGCAGCGCGTCGTGATGCGGCGTGCGCTGCGGCGGGACCACCGGCCGGAGGGGAGCCGAGTCGGTCGCGCGGCGCTCGAAGTGATCGCGGGAGAGACAGCCGGCATGGCGTCCGGCACTTCGCCGTCCGCGCTCTTCGTGCTTCTCGCTCATCGTGTCTCCCCTTCTCCAGCGACCCTTCTCGAGCCGATCTGTGGCTGTTCAACGCCGATCCGGCCCGGGTATGACGACGTTGCCCCGAATCGGGCATTTCCGACCCGAACTGGTCTGGACCAGGAAGGGCACCAGGCCGGGCCGGTCGACCCGCACGTCCACCCGCACGTCCATCGGGCCGGCCCCTACGCTGGGGTCGTGGATCTCCTCGCCGACGAGCTGCGCCGACGGCTGCAGGCGGCCGGCCAGACGGTGGCCTGCGCCGAGTCGCTGACCGGTGGCCTGCTCAGCGGCCGGATCACCTCGGTGCCCGGCTCCTCCGCCGTCTTCCGCGGCGCCGTGGTGAGCTACGCCTCCGAGGTGAAGCGCGACGTCCTGGGCGTCACCGCCGAGCTGGTGATCAGCGCGGCCTGCGCCGAGCAGATGGCCGCGGGCGCTCGCGCGCTGCTCGGCGCCGACTGGGCGCTGGCCACCACCGGTGTCGCCGGACCCGATCGCCAGGAGGACCGGCCCGCCGGCACCGTGTACGTCGGCATCGCCGGCCCCGACGGGGTGGAGTCGGCCGAGCTGAGCCTCACCGGCACCCGGGACCGGATCAGGGCCGAGACCTGCGAGTGGGCCCTCACCGCCCTCGTCGAGAGACTCGGTGGCCACCAACCGGATCCGCAGCGGGGCGGCGCCCGTGGAGCCGCCCTCGTCGAGCGGCTGGGCCGGGCCGATGGCTGAGCCGGTCCTGGACATCGCCGACGAGCTCTACGGCCTGCCGGCCGCCGAGTTCACCGCCGCCCGGGACGCCGCGGCCAAGGCGGCGGAGGATCGCGCGCTGGCGACGCGGATCAAGGCGCTGCGCAGGCCGACCGCGTCAGCATGGGCGGTCAACCTGCTGGTGCGGCGCGAGGCCGAGCAGATCGACCAGGTGCTCGCGGTGGCCGAGTCGCTGCGCGCCGCCGCGGAGGCGATGGACGGCGAGGAGCTGCGCGCGCTGACGCGGCAGCGCCGGCAGCTCACGGCCGCGCTCGCCACGTCGGCGCGGTCGCTGGCCCGGGAGCAGGGCGCCACCCTGTCCGCGGCGATCACCGAGCAGGTCGAGGGGATGCTCACCGCGGCGATGCTGGACCCGGTCGCGGCTCGTGTCGTCCGCTCGGGCCTGGTGGTGTCGGCGTTCAGCTCGACCGGGCTGGACGGCCTCGATCCCGCTGCCGTCTGTGCCGTGCCCGAGGCGGTCGAGGGGCCGGCCGACGGACACCGCGCTCCCGCGGCCGGAGCCCCGGCGACGAGACCGGCGCTCAGCGTGGTGCCCGACGACGGTGCCCGCTTGGAGGCCGCCCGCGAGCGGATGGAGGAGGCGACGGTCGAGCTGGCCGCCGCCGAGGAGCACCTCGCCCACGTCGTGGCCACCGAGCGCACTCTGTCGGCGCGCCGGCTGCAGCTGCAGGGCGAGATCGACGAGCTGCACCGCCGGCTTGCGGGCCTGGAGGAGGACGTCGACGCCGTCGACGACCAGGCCGAGGAGAACGAGGCGGCCCACGCGGAGGCGGTCGCCGAGGTCGAGGCCGCACGCGAGGAGCGGGCCGCAGCCCAGCGCGCGCTTGACGAGCTCGGCTGAGCCTGGATCCACCGATCTCCACCTGCTGCGCGCCCCCATATGGGCGCGCTGGCTGCGTTGCCGACGCTCAACGGAACAACCAGTACGCCTTCGCGCCGGCGCCTTGCCATCACACCCATCTGGTGACGCTCGCGACGGCGCGGACCGGCGGATCCAGGCTGAGCCTGGGCACGGTCCGCTAGGCCCAGTCCTTGGCCCGCTCCACGGCCTTGAGCCAGAGCGCGTAGGCGGCGGTGGTCCGCTCTCTGGCGGCGGGGTCCGGCTCGAAGCGCCGGTCCAGCTGCCAGGTCTGCTCCAGCGCCTCGGTGGAGTCCCAGACGCCGGTGCCGAGCCCGGCCATGAAGGCGGCGCCCAGGCCGGTGGTCTCGACGATCCGCGGCCGCTCGACCGGTACGCCGAGCAGGTCGGCCTGGAGCTGGCAGAGCAGGTCGTTGGCCGCCGCGCCGCCGTCCACGGCCAGGCTGGTCAGTGCCGGACCGGTCATCGTGTCCACCACGTCGCGAACCTCGTAGGTGATCGCCTCCAGCGTCGCCCGCACGAGGTGCGCGCGGGTGGTGCCGCGGGTGATGCCCAGGATCGTGCCGCGGGCGCGGGGGTCCCAGTGCGGCGCGCCCAGCCCGGTGAGGGCCGGCACGAAGACCACGCCGTCGGTCGAGGGCACCGTCGCCGCGATGGCGGCGGTCTCAGCCGCGGAGCCGACGATCTGCAGACCATCGCGCAGCCACTGCACCGCTGCGCCGGTGACGAAGATCGAGCCCTCCAGGGCATAGGTGATGCCCTCACCGGGGG
>CAZTHV010000074.1:0-4212 GCA_964613165.1 uncultured Marmoricola sp. | reverse complement strand
GCTGGGTGTCATCGGCTCGGTCGTGGGGGGTGGCATCACCTATGCCCTCACCGGGGGCGCGCCAGCCCGCCGTCGAGAGCAGGCCCGCGTCCGACCGGGCCAGCGTGGCGCCGGTGTTGGTCAGGATGAAGGAGCCGGTGCCGTAGGTGCACTTGGAGTCGCCCTCGGTGAAGCAGGTCTGCCCGAAGAGGGCCGACTGCTGGTCGCCGGCTATGCCCGCGATCGGCAGGTCCAGGCCGAGGAAGCTGGCCGGGTCGGTGCGGGCCAGCTCGCCCCAGCTGTCCACCACCTCGGGCAGGGCGTCGATCGGGACGCCGAAGAGGTCGCACAGCTCCGGTGACCAGGCGCCCCGCTCGAGGTCGAACAGCAGCGTGCGCGAGGCGTTGGAGACGTCGGTGATGTGCCAGGTGCCGCGAGTCATCCGGGCGACGAGGTAGGAGTCGACCGTGCCCACGGCGTACCTGCCCGCCTCGACCAGCGCCCAGGTGTGCGGCTCGTGCTCGGCCAGCCAGGCCAGCTTGGTGCCGGAGAAGTACGGGTCGAGGCGCAGGCCGCTGAGCCCTGCGACTCGGTCCTCGTGGCCGGCGTCCTTGAGCCGCTGGCAGATGTCGGCGGTACGCCGGTCCTGCCACACGATCGCGCGACGGGGAGCGCCCAGCGTCTCCCGGTCCCAGAGCATCACCGTCTCGCGCTGGTTGGTGATGCCGATCCCGGCCAGCTCCGCCGGATCGCCGTCCCACGCTGCCAGGCACTGCCGGGTCGCCTCCATCGCCGCCTGCCAGATCTCCTCCGGCGAGTGCTCCACCCAGCCGGGCTGGGGGAAGTGCTGGGCGAACTCCTGATAGCCCTTCGCCGCGATGGTGCCCTCGCCGGTGACGACGAGTGCGGTCAGGCCGGTCGTGCCGGCGTCGATGGCCAGGACGGTCATGGGCGGAGCGTAGCCTCAACCCGTCTCTGCCATCGCAATGGTAGCGTGATGGCATGGAGACCACCATCGACGCGGCAGGGCGGGTCGTCATTCCCAAGGCGCTCCGCGACCGCCTGGGCATCACGGCGGGCACCCGCGTGGACATCGTCGAGGACGGCGCCGGTCTGCGCATCGAGCTGCCCGCGTCCGGGAAGCTGATCGAGGTCGACGGTCACCTGCTCATCGACGGTGGTGCCGAGCTGACCGACGAGATGCTCCGAGAGCTGCGCTTTGCCGACCAGCGATGAGCCTGAGGCTCTCCTCGACACCAGCGCGGCGGTGCCTTTCGTGCTGCGGGCGCATCCAGCGCATGACGCGGTCTTCGCGGGGCTTCGCTCGTTGCGGCGGGGGCTGGCCGGGCACGCCGCCTTCGAGACCTATTCGGCGCTGACCAGGATGCCATCGCCGTCACGGCTTCGACCGGAGGAGGCTTCGGCGGTGATCGCTCGGGAGTTCGGCTACACCTGCCACCTCGGCGTCGTCGACAACGGGCAGCTCATCGCGGAGCTGTCGTCGGCGGGCATAGCCGGCGGAGCTGTCTACGACGCGCTGGTGGGTCTGTCCGCACGCGCGCACAGGGTCAGACTGTTCACCCGCGACCGGCGGGCGGTGTCGACCTACCAGCTGCTCGGGGTCGACTACGAGCTGCTCGACTGACCGCCGCGCGTGCCGGTGCCGTGACGCGGACGCCGGCCGCGGCTAGGGTCGAGGTGTCGGTTGAACGTTCCAAGAAAGGGAGAAGACATGCGCGTCGGAGTGCTCACCGGCGGTGGGGACTGCCCGGGGCTGAACGCCGTCATCCGCGCCATCGTGCGCCGTGGCGTCAAGGAGTTCGACTACGAGTTCGTCGGCTTCCGGGACGGCTGGAAGGGCCCGCTGGAGGGCGTCACGACTCCGCTGGGCATCGAGCAGGTGCGCGGCATCCTGCCGCGCGGCGGCACCATCCTCGGCTCCTCGCGCACCAACCCGTTCACGCTCGACGACGGCGTGGCGCAGATCAAGGCCAACCTCGCCGACGCGGGCGTCGACGCGCTGATCGCGATCGGCGGTGAGGACACCCTCGGCGTGGCCACCCGGCTCCACGATCTCGGCGTCCAGGTGGTCGGCGTGCCCAAGACCATCGACAACGACCTGTCGGGCACCGACTTCACCTTCGGCTTCGACACCGCGGTCAACACCGCCATGGAGGCCATCGACCGGCTGCACACCACCGCGGAGTCCCACCACCGGGTGCTCGTCGTGGAGGTGATGGGCCGCCACGCGGGCTGGATCGCGCTGCACTCCGGCCTGGCCGGCGGCGCCAACGTCATCCTGATCCCCGAGCGGCCGTTCGACATCGAGGAGGTCTGCCGCTACGTCGAGGAGCGGTTCAAGACCCGGTACGCCCCGATCATCGTGGTCTCCGAGGGAGCGGTCCCCGCCGACGGCAGCGGGATGACCCTGCAGAGCGGGGAGACCGACGCCTTCGGCCACGTCCGTCTGGGCGGCATCGGCGACCGGCTGGCCGGCGAGATCGAGCTGCGCACCGGCAAGGAGGCCCGTGTCGTGGTCCTTGGCCACATCCAGCGAGGCGGCACGCCGACGGCCTTCGACCGCTGGCTGGCGACCCGCTTCGGCCTGCACGCCATCGGCGCGGTCCACGACGGCGACTTCGGCACGATGATGGCGCTGCGCGGCATCGACATCGTCCGGGTCCCGCTCATCGAGGGCACCGGTGAGCTCAAGGTGGTCAGTCCCGAGGAGTACGCCGAGGCGGAGGTCTTCTTCGGCTGAGCCGTAGCCGGACGGGCACAACCTCCGAAGGGCGCCGTCCGGCCTTGGTCAGCGGCGTGCCCGTTCGGGCTCTGCCTGCCGTTCAGGGCAGCAGCACGATCTTTCCCGCGGCGTGGCTTCCGCTGAGAGCGCGGTGGGCCTCCGCCACGCGGTCGAGCGGGTACGTCGCCGCGACCAGCACGCGCAGGCGGCCCTCGCCGGCGAGCCGGGCCAGATCGGGCCGGGCGGCGTCGCGGATGTCGTCACCGCTGTCGCCGCCGGCGCCGAGCACCTGGACGCCCTCGGTCGAACCGCGGCCGAAGCTGGCGATCGTCGCGATCCGGCCGCGGTCGCGGACCAGCGCCAGGGACGTGTCCAGCGCCTCGTCGGTGCCGACCAGGTCGAGCGCGGCGTTCACGCCGCTCGGCGCCGCGGCTCGCACCCGCTCCAGCAGACCGTCGCCATAGGCGACCGGCTCCGCGCCGAGCGAACGCAGCAGGTCGTGCTTGCCGGGGCTGGCGGTCGCGACCACCCGGGCACCGCGCAGGCCGGCGAGCTGCACCGCCATCAGGCCGACGCCACCGGAGCCGCCGTGGATCAGGACGGTGTCGCGCTCGGCGACGGCGGTCGCGGTGAGCGCGTGCACCGCGGTCGCGCCGGTGAGCATCAGTCCGCCCGCCTCGGCCCAGTCGAGAGCCTCCGGCTTGGGCACGACCGCCGCCGCGGGCACCACCAGCTCGGTGGCGTAGGCGCCACCGATCCGGAAGGCGATCACCTCGGCGCCGACGGGGACCGGGCCCGCCGGCCCGATCGCGTCGGGGCCCAGCGCGGTGACGACGCCGGCGGCCTCGTAGCCGAGCCGCTTGGGGAGCTGCGTGGGATCCGTGCCCCACGCGCCGCTGTAGGACTTCACGTCCGCCGGGTTGACCCCGGCCGCGCGGACCCGTAGTCGCAGCTCTCCGGGACCCGGGTCGCGGATCGCCGCCTCGCCGAGCTCGAGCACCTCGGGGCCGCCGTACGCCGTCGCCTGCACGATGATCGCCATGTGGCCCTGAACTCCGGGCGAAGCCGGCGGATTCCCCGAGAGCACGCCGAGACGGGGCGGGGCGTGTCTGGGCAGGGCCTGACAGGGTCGGAACGGGCCCCTGACAGGGCCGCGACAGGGCCGGACGGCACCAGAAGCCGCCTCACGTAGGATCGGGTGGTGAACTCCCCGATTCCCGACCTCGCGTCGCTGCACGTGCTGGGGGCGGCGCAGCAGCCGACGTACCCCGACCCGGCGGCAGTGGACGCCGCGGTCGGCCGGCTGCGCTCGATGCCCCCGCTGGTCTTCGCCGGTGAGTGCGACAAGCTGACCGAGAAGCTCGGCGCGGTCGCCCGCGGCGAGGCCTTCCTGCTCCAGGGCGGCGACTGTGCGGAGACCTTCGCCGGCGTCACCGCCGACAACGTCCGCAACAAGCTGCGCGTGCTGCTGTCGATGGCCGTCGTGCTGA
>CAZTHV010000073.1:3685-11658 GCA_964613165.1 uncultured Marmoricola sp. | reverse complement strand
GTCGACCGTCCGCGAGGCCGGACCCTGCGCTCCGAGCGTCGTGGCCACCCTCTGCACCGGGGTCCACGGCAGCTGCGCCGGCCGCCAGCTCCAGGCATCAGCCGCGAGCGCGCCTCCGGGGCCGAGCTCGAGGACATGGTCGGCGGCCTGCACCGCGTGCGCCAGATCCTGCTCGGCCCACAGCACCAGGGCGCCAGCATCGGCGTACTCCCGGACCAGGACACAGACGATCGGCCTCCACGCCGATTCCAGAGCACTGAGGAGCTGGTCGATCAGGAGAATGCCCGGGCGTCTCTCGATCATGCTCGCGAGCCGGGCCCGGATCCGCTCCGAGCCGGTGAGGGCGCCCATCCGAGTGGTACGCAGATCCGCCAGCCCGAGGCGTTCCAGCACATGCTGCGGTCCGCCCGCGCGCTTCGTCCGGCCACCGCCCCGACCGATGAGATCCGCCACGGTCAGGCCGGCAGAGGGCTCGGCGTCTCCCACCAGGCCGATCACGGCCGCGAGCTCGTCGGGGTGGGCGAAGGTGAGGTCCCATCGGCCCCAGTGGACCGTCCCGGCCCGGCGCTCCCCCGGCCCGGTCAGGCCGGCGAGGGCGGCGAGCAGGGTCGAGGCACCGGCGCCGTTCCGTCCGGCGATCAGCCAGACCTGACCGGCCTCGGCGGTCAGATCGACCTGCTCGAAGGCCAGGCCACTGTGCGGCCGCCAGACACCGAGGCCGCTCACCCGGAAGGTCATCGCTCCTCCCGCGCGGTCGCGCCGAGCAGTGCCATCCAGGTCACCAGGGAGATCGCCACACCGGCGACCAGGAGGACCGGGAGCCGTGGCCACTCTCCGGGCGTGCCGGTCAGGATCTCGGTGTTCCCGGCCACGTCCGTCGCGACGGTCCCGCCGACGACCGCCACGACACCGAGGAGCGCCAGCCCGTCGGGCCAGCCCAGCGGACGGGTGAGTCGTTGCCCGGCGAAGGTCAGGCGGGTCAGCATCCACACGACGACCACCACGAGGAGCAGCGTCCGCGCAGACACGGTGATCACGCGGTCGGCGTCCAGCCGCACCTGGAGCCCTCCGATCATCGCGATCACGAAGAGCACGCCGGTCACCAGCATCAGCAGGAACGCGGCGACCACCGCGCGGCCCGCCACCGGCCGCGAGGGCCGGGCATGCATCCGCCACAGCTCACCGAGCTCCCGATTCGCCTCGACGACGGCCCCGATCCTGCCGCGCCGGTGGCCCCGGGACCGGACCACCGCGACGGACTCGCCGAGGCACAGCGCGGGCACCAGCAGCTGGCTCCCCCGGCCGAAGAAGGTGCGCGCCAGATCGCACCACTGCTCGGCTGGACAGGCCTGCCACAGGAGTCCCACGAGCGCACACAGCACCCAGGCGTCGAGGCCGCGCTCGAGCGCGACGCTCAATTGCTCCACCGTGACCGGCCCACCGACCGACACCGACTCGCCCGGCGCCCACTCGGGGAGGAAGCGGATCACGGTGGGATCCGCCGGGATCGGCCCGGCCAGCGCTCCGAGCACGAGGTGGACGAGGAAGGCCACTCCGCCGACGACGAGCGCCCAGAGCGCCGCGGACCGCCGTTCACCCGCCCGCGCCACGGACAGGCTGACCACGCAGCAGAGCACGACCAGTGTCACCGCCCAGTTGCTCGAGGACGTCACGACGTACGCCAGGCTCAGGCAGATGCCGAGCCAGGAGAGCGGGTGGAGTGCGTCGGTCACGTCGCGAGCCACCCGTCGACTCGTCGTCTCCTGATCGCCACGGCGGGACCGATCAGGACGACGAGAACCCCCAGGACGACCAGGATCGTCGCGATCACGATGGTGCCCTTGGTCGAGTACACCGTCGTCACCAGCGTGCCACTCACTCCGGTGCCCAGCTCGGGGGGACTCAGCAGCGGAGCCCGTTCGAGCTCGGACGCCTCGGCCGAGGGCACCACGACCCACTCCGGATCGGCGGCGCTGGGGTCGCTCAGGTTGTGCACCCGGAACCGGTACGGCCGGGCGACCAGCCCGTTCGGCACGGCGTAGCGGACCGTCATGACGCTCTGCCCCTGCTCCTCCCGCTCCTCGGTCCCCCGGGTGACGTCGTGCCAGCCCTCGTCGTCGCCGAGGTACTCGACGACGAACTGGGTGCCCGCGAGGTAGTTCGCGATCTCCAGGTCCAGTGGCGCGCCGACCGGCTTCCGGGTCCCGTATCCGTCGCCGAGAACGCTCGGCACCCGGGCATGGAGCGGCACGATCTGACCGACGATCTTCCGGGGCTCACCGGTCCAGGTCGCGTCGGCCAGGGTGACCAGAGCCCAGCCACCGGACCCATCCACACCGAACGGCTCGATCACCACCTGGCCACGGCCACGGCCACGGTCGTCGATCTCGATTCTCGCCGGATCCGTGAGCGGCTTCATCCCGGTGATCCGGCTGCCGACCACCTGGAGCCGGAAGACCCGCACGTCCACGGTGGCCGAGGGCCGTCCGGTGACGTAGACCCCCGCGGCGGTCCCCTCACGGACTCCCCGACCGACCTGGACGGCGCACGGAACCCGCTTGCTCGAGCAGAGCAGCGAGGTCATCGGACTGCTCCGGGGCGACTCGTCGTCGGTAGCGCGCGCGGCGGAGGGCGACAGCGCGCAGAAGCCCGAGACGAGGACCGCCACCAGCAGCAGGCGCGACAGCCGTCCGGGCCACGCCGAGCCCGGCGCGGCCCGGACCGGAGGTCGGGCGTCGGCGATCATCGAGGAGCAGGCGTGCCGCCCATGGCCGGCCGGCCGGCTCTCCGCAACCGCCACCAGAGCCAGGTGACAGCGGCGTAGACCAGGGCCACGCCGGTGCCGACCAGGATCCAGAGCCAGGCCGATCCGCCGGTGATGCGATCGGCGGCCTCGATCGGTGCCGCGAGCCCCTCCGCCGCGAACACATGGTCATCGGAGCCGTCCGCGCTCGGGGTGGGAGCCGCGCTCGGCGTCTCGCCCGGGCTGGGCGCCGCCGCCGACGCCTCGCCGTCGGTGGGACTCGCGCTCGGGCTCGGGGAGGCCGTGGCGGTCGACGTGGTGGCTCCGTCGCCGCCACCCGTCCCACCGTTCTCGCCACCGCCCAAGGGAGTAGCGGGAGGAGTGACCTTGTCGGGGGTCGGCGCCTTGTTGCCGGACGGCGCCCCCGGGGTCGGGTTCATGTTCGGCCCGCCGCCGCCCGAGCCGCGCTTGAGGTACTGCGGGACGACGGGCAGCGTGCTCGGCGGCTGACCGCCCCCAGAGGCGAGGATCATGTAGGCGAAGACGTTGACGTTGCTCTTCCCCGCGGTGTCGGGCAGGCCCGATCCCCACCCCCTGATGCTGGACCAGAAGGCGGTCGTGCCTCCCGCCATTCCCCAGGGCAGGACAAGACCACCGCTGTCCACGGTCGAGGGAATCCCAACAGCATCCAGGATGCCCGAGAACTGAACGTAGCCACCGGTGTTGACCGTCGTGATCCCCGGCCCATAGGCGCAGCGGATCTCGAAGCCCAGGCGGTTGCCCGCGGGCCACGTGTCCTTCGGGCGGCCGGTGAAGCTGACGACCAGGGCGATGCCCTCGTCCTGGTAGCACCAGCCCTTCCGCCAGTGCGCTCTCTCGGTCCTGAGCGCGCCGGTCGCGCACGCGGCCGAGAGAGCGGTGAGCAGCAGGCCCGCGGCGAGCGACGCTCCGAGCGTCCGGCGCCGCATCACGCGACACCTCCCGGCAGGCCACCGCGACGCAACCGGAGCGCGAGGACCAAACCGCCGATCATGGCGAGAGCCGCCGTTCCGAGCAGTCCCCAGCCGAAACCGGTAAGACCGTGACCCGCCTCGATCGCCTGCTGTGCCTGAACGGGTGGGGATGCCGGCGGCGCGGCGGCCGCCTCGACCGCCGGCGCCAGCACCGGTGGCGCTACGACCCGAGGAGCCGCCACCTCGGCCGGCGGCGTGGATGCCGCGGACGTGTCCGCCGCCGGGGCCACGACCGCCGCCTGGCCGGGCGATGTGCCCTGATCGGCCGGCTTCGGCTTGCCTTGCGTCTCGACCGGAACGGTCACGGTCGGGTAGGTCAGCACCTCCAGTGCCACCGTGCGCACTGTGCCGCTGTCTCGACCCTGCACCCGCACCGCGTAGGCACCCGGCTTGACATCGCGGCCGATCAGCACGTCGTCGAGACGGACGATCCCGAGCTCGTCGGCCTTCGGCCGTCCCAGGAGTACCAGTGAGGCGCTCCTCGGACTCTGCCAGAAGGCGCTGCCATGCGGTGACTCGCGCAGCGACAGGAGCGGCTCGGAGTCGAGGGTCACCAGCGCCTCCTCGTCCGGGTCGAAGCCGGTGGCCAGGATGTTCACCAGCTGGGTCGGATAGACCTCGGTCGGGTTGACCATCACCTGGGGCTCACCTCGGTCCACCACGGTGACCGTGATGGTGCCCGTGAGCCGGAGCGCGGGCACCGGGGGCTCACCGTCGAGCTCGGCGGACCGGATCAGGTTGAACTCGACCTGGTGCTCGCCGGCCTTCGTCCAGATGATCGCTCCGCCGGACTGCTCGAAGCCGTCCTCGGGAAGGAAGATCTCAGCCGACACACCGGCCAGCACCGGCACCGCGGGGGAAGGACTCCGAAGGCCGAGCAGCCGCAACGGGTAGGACGCTTCCTGCGCGTAGCCGGTGATGAGCGCCCCCGGCGCGAGCGGCACGCCGTCGAGCGCGGTGAAGTCCCGGAGCTGGTTGGCCGACAGCGAGAGGGCGGTCAGCCCCGGCTGCGGGGCGACCGTTCCCAGGTGGTCCATCCGGTTGCGGTCCAGGTTGAGAGTGGTGGTCACCTGGTTCAGCGTCGGCAGCGTGTCCAGGCTGGTGACCAGGTTGTCGGACAGGTCGATCGTGGTGACCGGGAGGCTCCCGAGTCCGGTGAGGTCGATGACGCCCTTGCCGGAACAGGTGAACGTCCCGGCCAGTGCGTCGACCCTGGTGCGGTAGGTCACTGCGTCGTCGGGCAGCCGGAGCGCCGCGGTGACGCAGCCATGCAGCGCACGGTCGGGGACGTCGACCACCTCGTCGTTCTCGACGTCGAGATGAAGGACGGCCTGCGTACCGCTCTCATCGATGGCCGTGAGCACCTGGGCGCCGCCGATGTACGGCGTCACCGCGGTGTAGTTCAGCATGCCGCCGCTGTCGGCGCGTCCCGAGAGCAGGATCGTGCCGTCCGCCCAGCGCACGGAGATCTCCTCGCCTTGGTGGAAGCCGAAGAGCTGCACGCTCATCGGATGACCGCCGACGGGCTTCTCCGGATCGACCTTGATCGTGGTGCCGAGACCGACCGCGATCACGAAGGAGCCGCCGAACGCCGTGCCGTAGGTCCCGGTGGTCGCCGGGGCGTCCGTCGTCGCCCTGGTCCCCGGCACGTGCGGCACCTCCCAGGTGACCTCCTTGATCCCCGGGGTGTCGAAGCTGATCGTCGGGCCGGTCACCGGAGTGCCGTCGACGCTCAGCTCGGCAGCCGTCCCGGCGGTGGTCAGGGCGCTGGGCAGGGTCACCGGCGTGTTGACGTCGACACCGGGCACGCCCACGCGTTGGCGCTGGACGCTGACCGCGAGCCGGCCCAGCAGCGGATTGGGAATCGCCCCGATCCTGCTCATCGACGAGACGTCGGAGATCCTGTTGCCGTCGAGGTCGATCTTGGGCTCGCCTACGAAGGAGGCGAAGTCGACGGTCGCCTCGCCCAGCGGCTCGATGCTCTCGATCAGGTTGTCCGAGAGGTTGGTCTGGCCGCGCCGGACCAGGGTGCCTTGGTCGTTGACGAGCGGCGAGATGTCGGTGATGAAGTTGCCCGACAGATCGACCGACACGTTGTCCTGGAGCAAGGGCAGGTCGACGATGCCGCGGATGCCGCGGCGCGAGCAGTCCATGGCGCCACTGCTGCGCAGGCTGGTGATCGTGTAGCCGTCCGGGAAGTAGGCATCGAGGCAGGCCTCGAAGCCCGGATCGACGATGATCGGCCTGATGTCCAGCGGCACGGCGGTGGTCTGGAACGCGCCACCGTCGGTGGTCACGACGAGCTTCACGTAGGCCCCGTTGTCGCTGCGCTGCGCGGCCGGGATGGTGAACGTGGTCCCGGTGGCGTCGGCGACGGGGATCCCGTTGCTCGCGTTGGTGCCTCGGTACCACTGGTAGGTGAGGCCGAGACCCTCGGGAGCGGTCACGTCGGCCGTGAACACGGCGTCTCGACCCTCGTCGACGACCCCGGGGGCCGTGAAGGAGACCTCGAGAGCGCTATCGCCCGTGGCGGTGCCGTTCACGGTGCCGCCGTAGGTGACCTTGCCGATCCGCAAGCTCGCCCAGGTGAGCTTCCAGGCACCGGCCCGCGCCGCCGAGTAGTTGCCGGCCTGGGTGTTGATCGCGGCCATGTTGTCGGCGCCGGCGTTCCAGACCAGCGGATCCGAGCCGGCGGGGATCGTGAGCAGGGACGCCAACGGCCGCGGCTGCAGCACCGGGACCGTGGGACCGGTGACCACCTGGTTGGCCGCATTGATGGTCAGGGTGTCCGGTGCGTTCGCCGCCGCCGTCACGTCGGAGATCAGGTTGGCCCGGATGTCCAGTGTGGTCAGCTTCGGCGCCGCGGTGGTCGAGGGATAGGCCAGGGTCGTGACCTTGGAGTCGGTCACGTACATCTGGGTCAGCTCCGGCAGCGAGAGGGCGGTCGGAACGGCCGTGAACAGGTTGTTGTTCGCCAGCAGCCGGGTCAGCTTGGGCAGCGTGCCCAGCTCGTCCAGCGAGGTCAGCTGGTTCTTCGTCAGCGTCAGCGTGGTGAGAGAGGTGAGGCCATCCAGGCCCCTTACCCGGGTGAGCGCGTTGCCGGTCAGGTCCAGGCTGGTGAGCTTGTCCAGGCCCGTCGGGTCGACCACCTCGGCGATCTGGTTGGTCGTCAGGTTGAGCGTGGTCAGGGCCGTCATCGTGCCGAGCTCCGGGAAGGTGGTGAGCTGGTTCGTCGAGGCATTCAGCGACGTCAGGGCGGACAGAGCCGACAACGAGCCCAGCCTCGTCATGGCGTTGTTGCTGAGGTTCAGGGTCGCGAGCTTCGGCAGCCCGGTCAGCCCGGAGACCTCGGCGATCTGGTTGCCGGTGACGTTCAGAGTGGTCAACTGCGGCAGGTCGCCCAGCGCGGAGATGCTGGTCAGCGCGTTGGTCGCGGCATTCAGGGTCGTGAGCGAGGTGAGCGCACCCAGGTCCTCCAGCCTCGTCAGCCCATTGCTCGTCACCGTCAGCGTCGCCAGCTTCGGCAGACCCGACAGGCCCACCAGCTCGGTGATCTTGTTCCCGGTGAGGCTCAAGGTGGTCAACGCGGGCAGGGTGCCCAACGACGAGATGCCGGTCAGCGCGTTGGTCGCGGCATTCAGCGTCGTCAGCGAGGTGAGCGCACCAAGACTCTCCAGCTTCGTCAGCCCATTGCTCGTCAGCGTCAGCGTCGCCAGCTTCGGCAGACCTGTCAGGCCCACCAGCTCGGCGATCCGGTTCCCGGTGAGATTCAGGGTGGTGACGTCGGGGAGCACCCCGAGCGCCGGGAGCGCCTTGAGGTTGGAGTTCCTGAGATCGACGGAGGTGAGGCGTGGGAACATCTCGGCGACGGTGGTCCCCGCGGGGAAGGTGATCCCGCCGAGAGTGGTCAGGGCCAGCGTGGTGGCGCCCGGCAGGAACTGCCACCCGGTCCAGTCGGTCAGCGGGGTCGTCGCGGCGAGCCCGGCGCAGCCCGGGTACACGTCCAACGTCGTCAACGTCTTGGTGTTCTCGAACGTCGCCGGAACTCCGTTGCCCAGGCCGCGGGTGACGATGCAGGACTTCAGCGGGCCGTCGGGCATCACGTCGTCGTCGGCAGGGATCGCGAGCGCGGCGGCAGCACGCGGCGTCTTCGGCTGGGTCGTCTTCGGCTGGGTCGACTTCGGCTGGGTAGTCGCCGGAGCGGGGTCCTCGGCCTG
>CAZTHV010000073.1:568-3675 GCA_964613165.1 uncultured Marmoricola sp. | reverse complement strand
ATCTGGGCGACGACACGTTCATGTTCGCCGGACGGCACGACCTGCAACGCTGGACCGAAACCATGATGTCACGCGTCGACGACGACCGTCTCGGACTCGAGCGCGTTCTCGGGCTCCGGCTCCGCGCCGACGACACGTACGCCGCGGGCCAGGCCGGTCAGGCTGCTCGCCGGGATCGTGCTGCCGGTGAGGTCGACGACCTCCAGCCGCGGCAGGTCGTCGAGCGAGGGCACGGCCTCGAAGGTCCCCTTGCGCAGGGAGAGGCCGGTCAGCTTCGGCAGGTGGAACGCCGCGGGAAGGCGGCCGGCGCGGGTGATCGTCAGCGCGGTCAGCGACGGCCACGCGGGAAGCGTGACGGAGACGTCCTCGGCGTCCGTGTCCCCGTCGTCGACGACCGGGAAGGTGTAGCCGGTCAGCTCGAGGCGCACGAGGCCGGTGAGGGCCTCCAGGCCGGAGACGTCCCGCACCGGGTGGAGCGCGTCGGCCGGCACGGAGCAGGCGAGCGCCTTCACGTCGGCCAACCGCGCCGCGGTGAGGTCGCCGTCGGTCGCCTCGGCGATGCACGCGCGGAGCGCGGCGTCGCCCACGGCGACATCGGGAGGCGGCGGCTCGGCCGCCGCCATCGCGGCCGGTCCGCCGAAGAGGAGCGCTGTGGCGGCGAGGACAGCCGCGGTTCGCGTGGCCGGTCGTTGCGCGCGCCGGCCGAGATATGAGGTTCTCAACGTCTTCCCTGTCCCGCGAAACGGAGGACAGGGGGGCACAGGACGCGCGCACCCAGCCTGCAGTTCGCGACCTGCTGGTGTACAAAACGCGGCTGGACAGGCATCCCGACTTGCTGATCGTGTGATCAGCCCACGGTTGCGCGACAGTGCCGGACTTCGACCGGCTTCCCCTGATCGGGCCGCTTGGAGCTTTCAGGCGGACCGTAGCCCATGCGGCTGGCGATCGCCAAGACCGAGTGGGAACGGTCACAGGCGACATCCGGGGAAGCGGTGACTGTGTTCCCTATCCGGGCGAGGGATAGGGAACAGGCACACCGCTCTCCGGGGCGATAGGGAACAGACTCACCGCTCTCCGGGCTCAGCCGGCCCAGAAGCCGCGGCCCCAGCCGCCGAAGAGATCGTCGTAGGTCGAGGCGCCGGGACGGGAGCCGCGGGAGCCGAGATAGGAGCCGACCACGGCGGCGCCGAGATCGTCCAGCTCGGGAGCGACGACGCGGCCGTCGACGCGGCGGGCCATCTGGTCGATGAACCGAGCGAGCCCGGGGTCCTCGCCGAGCCGGAAGAAGGTGGTCTGCGCGCCGAGGCGGGCGGTGTTGTCCAGCTCCCGGACGGTGGTCGCGATGGTGTAGGGGTGCGGCGGGTAGGTGAAGTAGACGTTGCCCGCGGGCTCCAGGTGCGAGGTGGGCTCGCCGTCGGTGACGATCAGCAGCACCGGCTGGGCGTTGGGGTGCCTGCGAAAGTGCCGCTGCGCGAGCAGCAGCCCGTGGTGCAGGTTGGTGCCCTTGTCGAAGTACGGGTCGAGGCCGGTCAGTTCCTCGATGCTCATCGACTGGGCATAGCGGCCGAAGCCGATCAGCTGCAGGTGGTCGCCGCGGAAGCGGGTGCTGATCAGCTGATGCAGGGCGAGCGCGGTGCGCTTCATCGGCACCCACCGCCCGTCCATCGCCATCGAGAACGACGTGTCCACCAGCAGGACGACGGCCGCCTGCGTGCGTGCCTCGGTCTCCTGGATCTCGATGTCGTCGACGGTGATCCGGACACCCGGGCGACCCGCGCGGTCCGAGGCCTCGCGCAGGACCGCGTTGGTGATCGTTCGGGGGACGTCCCACCGCTCGGTGTCGCCGAAGGCCCACTGCCGGGTGGCACCGCTGCGCTCGCCCGCCGCTCCGGCCTGGCGGAGGTCGCGCTGGCCCTGACGACCGGAGAGCCGCTGTGCCACATCGCGCAGCAGCGCCTTGCCCAGCTGCCGCATCGCCTTGGGAGACAGTCGCAGCTGGCCGTCCGAGGTGCGCTTGAGGTAGCCGGTGTCCCGCAGCGACCGCTCCAGCTCCTGCAGGGTGCGCGCGTCGACGGCGGCCTGCTCGCCGAGCTGGCGGGCGAGGGCGTCCAGGTCGATGTCGTCCGTCCGCGCTCCGGCGTACGCCTGGGAGAGCTGGTCGGACAGGTCGTCGAGGTCCGCCAGGTCCTGGAGCACGCCGGTCCCGTCGCCGAGCCCCAGCCCCTGGTCGCCGCCGAACTCCTCCGAGCCGCCCCAGTTCTCACCGGGCCGCAGCGCCTGCAGGTTGTCGTCCAGCCGGGACAGCGACTGCATCAGCTCGGGTGAGCCGAACGCCTGAGCGGAGAGCTCCATCAGCTCCGCACGCTGCTCGGGAGTCATCGAGTTCAGCATCCGCTGGGCCGCGGCCGACCGCTTGGCGAGCGCGTCGAGCAGCTCGTCGATGTTCGCGGGATTCTCCGGGAAGAAGTCCCCGTGCTTGTCCATGAAGGACTCGAATGCTCTCGCGAGCTCCGGGTCCTCACTGTCACTTGAAAGCCGGTGCTTCTCCAGCAGCTCGTTGAGGTCGGTGAGCATCTCGTTGATCCGCGCCCGGTCCTCGTCGGTGGCGCCCTCCATCGCCTGCTTCATCCCGGCGAAGCGCTGGTCGAGCAGCTCCCGGCCGAGCAGGTCCTTGATCTGCTCGTAGTCGGCCCGCGCCTGCGGCGACGCCCAGTCGTAGTCCGACAGCTCGGTGACCGCCGCCGACGGGGAGGAGGGCAGGTTGTCCATCCGCATCTCCCGGAACGCCCGGTCGGTGTCGTCCAGGTCCACGTCGCGAGCGAGCTGCTTGCGCTCCTCCAGGACGGCCCGGTCCAGCAGCTCGCGCACCTGCTGCAGGGTGCCGCCGAGCGAGTGCCGCTGCAGCAGCTCCTGCCGCCTCTGCGCCACCCGGCGGCCCAGGTCGTCCAGGCCGGCGCGGTCACTGCCGCCGCGGCGGAGGAACTCCTGCATCGCCCGCTCCGGGGAGTACCCGGCCATCACGTCCTCGCCGATGTGCTCCAGAGCCTCGGCGAGGTCGACCGGGGTCTCCTCCGGCGGCACCAGATCGAGGGCGAGTGGCTGAGCGG
>CAZTHV010000073.1:0-558 GCA_964613165.1 uncultured Marmoricola sp. | reverse complement strand
GGGGGCGCGAGCGGGTCTCCCCCGGCGTACCGGGAGTAGCTCGAGCGCCGCCGATCCGTGGGCCGATCAGCCATACACCGTCTCCGCCCCGTCCTGTCCGGAGTCGGACACCGTCTTGCCGATCTTGCGCGCGAGGTAGAGGCCCTCCAGCGCCAGCTCGATCGCGCCGGCCCGCTCACCGTCGTTGGTCGCGCCGAGCCGGCCGCAGACCCGGTCGTAGAGCTCGGACTCGCCCAGCACCGGCAGCCCGGAGAGGAAGTCGCGCGCGGTGACCCGCTCGCCGGTGGTGACGTAGGAGCCGGACTCCACCGCGGCGACCAGGAGCCCCAGGTCGAGGCCGGCCAGGTGCGCGCGCACGGTCTCGGCGGTGGCGGTGCGCAGCAGGTGGGTGAGGATCTCCTCCTCACGCCCCTCCTCGCCGGTCTCGAACTCGATCTTGCCGCCGAGGACGTCGACCGCGGTCTGCAGGTCGACGACCCGTGCCACCGCCTCGTCCTCGCCCCCGACCGTCGCGCGGTGCAGCGCCGCGGCCGCGACGGTCTCGGCGCCGGCGATGGC
>CAZTHV010000072.1:967-11696 GCA_964613165.1 uncultured Marmoricola sp. | reverse complement strand
GACTCCGCGAACCGGACGGCGCCGGGTGGCCGCGGCGATGGAGCACTACGGCGCGTCCAGCCACTTCTCGCTCGGCGCGGCCTGGGGCAGGGATCAGCGCCGGCCGAGCTCGGGGACTACCTAGGCACGGCGTGGAGTACGCCGGTGTCGTAGTCCACCGAGACGGCGCTGCGCCTGCGAGCCGACTCTCCACCCCCGCCTCCGGACTCCACCACCAGCTGCGCACGAGCGATGGCCAGCAGCTCCTCGGCAGCGCCCTTGGGCCTGAGATGGTGGGGCCAGACCGCGCACAGGTCTCGCCGAAGGTCGAGGTCGGTCACGGGGACCTCGACCAGGTGCCCGGCAGCGAGATCCGAGACGACGGCGAGCCGGCTCAGCACCGCCGCACCGGCGCCGGCCATCACCGCACTCTTGATCGCGGCGTTGGTGTTCATCTCCAGATGGGTGTCGATCGAGCCCACGAGGGCGGCGAGGGTGTCGCGCGTGCCCGATCCGGTCTCACGCACGATCAGGGCTCCGGCCGCCAGCTCGGACTTGGTCAGCGGCTCCCGGTGTGCCCACGGATGGGCGGGCGAGACGATGACGACCAGCTCGTCGCTCGCCACGGCGGACGACTTCAGGCGGCCGTCGAGGAGAGGGGTCTCCACGAAGCCGAGGTCGGCCTCGCCGTTGGCGACCAGTTCCTGGACGAGTCGCGAGTTGGCGACTCGCAGACTGAGATGCAGTTCCGGTTGGCGGGCTCGCAGCTGCGAGAGCCATTCCGGCACCAGCCGCTCGGCGAGCGTGAGGCTCGATGCCACCCGAAGTCCGGTCTCGTTGGAGGCCGTCATCGCGCTGATCGCGCCGAGCATGTCGTCGACGGTGTCGGTCACCCGCCGCGCCCAGTCGGCGACGGCATGGCCCTCCGCCGTGAGGGTCGAGCCATGCGACGAACGGACCAGGAGTGGGACGTTGAGCGATCTCTCGAGGGCGGCCACGCGCTTGCTCGCCGCCGGCTGGCTGATCCCCAATAGCTCCGCCGCCCGGCCGATGGCCCCCGTGTCGGCGACCGCGACCAGCAGGCGCAGTGCCGTGATCTCCAAGCGAGGTGGCCTAGGCATGACCAAAGGTTATCCCTTCATAGAAAACTCGGCCTACCCAACTCGGACGTCCTGCTGAAGGCTGACCAATCAACTCGTCGCGCTGGCTCTGATGGCGACGTGAGGTGGCGGAAGGGCGAGTCGTGCAGTACGGATTTGCGATCGATCAACGCACCTGCATCGGTTGCCATGCCTGCACCGTGGCGTGCAAGACCGAGCACGACATCCCGCTCGGGAACTTCAGGACGTGGGTGAAGTACGTCGACTCGGGAAGCTTTCCCGACACTGCCCGCTCCTTCGGCGTGATGCGCTGCAACCACTGCACCGATGCGCCGTGCGTCAAGATCTGCCCGACCTCAGCGCTGTACAAGCGCGAGGACGGAATCGTCGACTTCGACAACGAGCGATGCATCGGTTGCAAGGCCTGCATGCAGGCGTGCCCGTACGACGCGATCTACATCGACGCCGAGACCCACACCGCGGCGAAGTGCAACTTCTGCGCCCACCGGGTCGACCAGGACCTGGAACCGGCATGCGTCGTCGTCTGTCCCACCCATTCGATCTGGGTCGGTGACCTCGACGATCCGGACAGTGGCATCGCCAGGCTGGTCGCCGACAACGACACCCTGGTGCGCTCGCCCGAGCAGGGCACCGGCCCGAACGTCTTCTACCTGGGTGCGGATCGGGCCGTGCTGGACCCGATGGCGGCGCCTGTCGACGACACCTACATCTGGGCGAAGCCCGACGCACAGCGGCTCGCGACCGCCGGTGACATCCCCCGAGACCCGGAGACCGAGGCGCGAACCACCCTCAACACAGCCCATCCCAGGCCCTGGGGATGGAAGGTGGTGACCTATCTGTGGACCAAGGGCGTGGGCGCCGGCGCCATGGCGATCGCCGCGGTCGCCTATCTGCTGGGCATCGATCTCGGCGGTGTCGGCGAGATCGCGGCGCCCGTGCTGGGAGTCTTCGGGGGCGCCACCACCGGCGCGCTCCTGATCTGGGACCTCAAGCGGCCGGAGCGCTTCCTCTATCTGTTCACCAAGGCGAACCCGTCCTCGTGGCTGGTCCTCGGCGGGTACGTGCTCGCCGGGTTCACCGGCGGCGCGCTGCTGTGGCTGGCGGCCGGGAACTGGGACGTCGGCTGGCTCACGACGGTCCTGGCCTGGCTGGCCCTTCCGGCGTCCGCGCTGATGGCGGGCTACACCGCCTTCCTCTTCGGACAGGCGGAGGGCCGTGACCTCTGGCAGTCGCCGGTGCTGTTCTGGCACCTCATCGTCCAGGCGGTCATGGTCGGCTGCGGATCGCTCGCGATCATCGGCCTGCTCACCGGTCTGCCGAAGGATGCCTGGAGCCTGCTCGGCGCGATCTTCGTCTCCTCCACCGTGCTGCACCTGGCTCTTCTCGCCGTCGAGTACGGCGGTCATCACGTCAGCCGGCAGGCCGCCGTGGCGGCCAGGATCGTCACCGGCGGCCGGTACTCCCGTCTGTTCTGGTGGGGGGCGGTGGCCCCGGCAGCCGTGGCCGTCGCACTCGGCACGGTCGCCTGGATCGGCACGAACGAGGCGCTCCTCGCACTGGCCGGCCTGCTCGTCCAACCCGCTCTCCTGGCCTACGAGAGCGTCTTCGTGCGAGCCGGGCAGGACGTCCCGCTCTCATGACCACGAGGAGGAAGTCAGCCACGATGAGCCCCAGAGACATGCCCGTCGACCTGCCCGGAGCGCGAGCCCATGAGCGACTGCACAACTACCCGCCGCCGGAGACCTGGGACCATCACGTCGAGTACGACGCCAAGGCGCATCCCCGGAAGGTCCCGCACACCTACTCGTTGATACCCACGATCTGCTTCAACTGCGAGTCCTCGTGCGGCCTGCTCGCCTACGTCGACCACGACGACCTGTCGACCAAGAAGTTCATGGGCAACCCGGCGCACCCGGGGTCGCGCGGCCGGAACTGTGCCAAGGGCCCCGCGACGATCAACCAGGTCAACGACCCCGAGCGCATCCTCTATCCACTGCGCCGGGTCGGCGAGCGCGGATCGGGCCGGTTCGAGGAGGTCTCCTGGGACGAGGCGGTCGCCGACATCGCCACTCGGATTCGCACCGCGATCATCGAGGATCGCCGCGACGAGGTGATGTACCACGTGGGCCGGCCCGGCGAGGACGGGTTCGTGGAGCGAGTGCTGCAGGCCTGGGGGGTGGACGGCCACAACAGCCACACCAACGTCTGCTCCTCGGGAGGCCGTAGCGGCTACACGCACTGGATGGGGTTCGACCGCCCCTCGCCGGACTACACCAACGCCAAGACGATCCTGTTGCTGTCGAGTCATCTGGAGACCGGGCACTACTTCAACCCGCACGCGCAACGGATCATGGAGGCGAAGGAGAAGGGCGCGAAGATCGCCGTTCTCGACCTCCGTCTCTCCAACACCGCGTCACACGCGGATCTGTGGATCTCGCCATGGCCGGGCAGCGAGGCCGTGATCTTCCTGGCGGTGGCGTCGCACCTCTTGCGCACCCGCGCCATCGACGAGGACTACCTCCGGCGCTGGGTGAACTGGGACGTCTACATGGAGCGGCTGCACCCCGACGCCGCGTCGGACGACTTCGAGGTGTTCCTGACCAGGCTCACCGAGGACTACGCGGAATACACCTTCGAGTACGCCGCCGAGCAGGCACACGTCCCGGTCGAGCAGATCGAGGCCTTGGCGACCATGGTGGCCGACGCGGGCACCCGGCTCGCCACCCACACCTGGCGCTCGGCCGCGGCGGGCAACCTGGGTGGCTGGCAGATCACCCGCAGCCTGTTCTTCCTCAACGTGCTGACCGGGAGCATCGGCACCGAAGGCGGCACCCACCCGAACGGCTGGGACAAGTTCATCGCTCACTTCCCCGACATGCCGCCGCCCAACGAGGTGTGGAGCGAGAAGCTGTGGCCGCTGGAGTACCCGCTGACCACCAACGAGATGTCGATCCTGCTGCCGCACCTGCTGCAGGACGGGCGTGGCCGGCTGGAGGTCTACTTCAGCCGGGTCTACAACCCGCTGTGGGTCAACCCTGACGGCTTCACCTGGATCGAGACGCTCAAGGACGAGTCGAAGATCGGTCTCCACGTCGCCCTGACACCCACCTGGAGCGAGTCGGCCACGTTCGCCGACTACGTCCTGCCCATGGGACACGCCTCGGAGCGCCACGACACCATGTCGTTCGAGACGCACACCTCGAAGTGGATCGCCTTCCGCCAGCCGGTGACCCGGGTGGCGATGGAGCAACGCGGTCTGCCCTACCACGACAGCCGGGACGCCAACCCCGGCCAGGTCTGGGAGGAGAACGAGTTCTGGTTCGAGGTCTCCTGGCAGATCGATCCCGACGGCTCCCTCGGCATCCGCCAGTGGTTCGAGTCCAGGGATCGTCCGGGAGAGCGGATGACCCAGGACGAGTACTACGACATCCTCTTCCGGGAGTCGGTTCCCGGCCTCCCCGAGAAGGCGAGCGAGCAGGGCCTGACACCGCTGCAGTACATGCGCAAGTACGGCGTCTTCGAGGTCGCCCGGGACGTGTACCGCCTCGACGAGCGGGAGCTCTCCGACGCCGAGCTGGACGGCGCCGTCCCCGACGAGCGGGGGGTGCTCCGCAAGCCGACCACTCTGGACTCGCAGCCGCCGCTGGTCGGCGAGGCCGGCGCCGTCGGCATCCAGCACGCCGACGGCTCGCGGACAGCCGGCTGGCTCTCGCCGTCTCGCAAGCTCGAGCTCTACTCGACGACGCTGGCCGACTGGGGATGGCCGGAGCACGCCACCCCGGGCCACATCGAGTCGCACGTCTCCGCGCGGAAGATCGACCGGGACAACGACGAGTTCGTGTTGATGCCCAACTTCCGGCTTCCCACTCTCATCCACACCCGGTCGGGCAACGCGAAGTACCTCAACGAGATCTCCAACACCCACCCGCTCTGGTTCAACGCCGGGGACGCGGCGGCGATGGGGGTCGAGACCGGCAACCTGGTGCGGGTCAACACCGAGATCGGGCACTTCGTGGTCCGGGCATGGGCCACCGAGGCGATCCGGCCCGGCGTCGTCGGCCTCTCCCACCACATGGGTCGCTGGACCCAGGACGGCCATCCCGGGAGCGGGTGGGCGATGGGCAAGGTCAACCTGAACCGCAACGAGGACGGCGTCTGGCGACTTCGCTACACCGAGGGCATCAAGCCGTTCAAGAGCGAGGACCCGGACTCCGAGCGGATCTACTGGGACGACCCGGGAGTGCATCAGAACCTCGCGTTCCCGGTGCAGCCGGACCCCGTGTCGGGGATGCACTGCTGGCACCAGAAGGTCCGGCTGGAGAAGGCTCATCCCGAGGATCGCTACGGCGACGTGCAGGTGGACCTCGCGAAGTCACGCGAGTCCTACCGCCGCTGGCTGGCTCTGGCCAGGCCCGGACCGGGACCCGATGGCCAACGCCGCCCGGAGTTCATGATGCGACACGTCACTCCCAAGCGGTCGGCATACCGGATACCGGCCGCCGCCGGCGGGGCCGGCGCGGAGGATGCGCGGTGATCCTCCGTGCGCGGGCCAGGCAGCGGGTCGACGAGCAGCTGATCAGGGACGCACTGGCGGGAGTGCAGGATCCCGAGCTGCAGATGTCGTTGCCGGAGGCCGGCATGATCGAGTCGGTCGACGTGGCGTCGGGCGGCTCGGTGCACGTGACCCTGCGGTTGACCACGCCGTCCTGCCCGCTCAAGGACGTGCTCGTCAGGGACATCGAGGCCGCACTCACGCCGGTGGCCGGAGTCTCGCGGATCAAGGTGTCGTTCAGCGCAATGAGCGAGCGGGAACGGTTGGAGCTCGCCGGCCGGCTGCGGGCAAGCGGTCCCACCGGGCCCGATCGGTTCGGCATCGGCTCCTCGACCCAGGTCTATGCCGTCGCCAGCGGGAAGGGCGGCGTCGGCAAGTCGACGGTCACGGTCAACCTCGCCGCCGCCCTCGCACAGACGGGGATGCGCGTCGGTGTGCTCGACGCGGACGTGTGGGGTTACTCGATCCCGCAGATGTTCGGCGTACGCCGTGCGCCGGTGGCTCTCAAGGGCGTGATGCTGCCCGTCGAGGCTCACGGCGTCTCGCTGATGTCCGTGGGCTTCCTCGTCGATGACGACGAACCGGTCGTCTGGCGCGGACCGATGCTGCACAAGGCGATCGAGCAGTTCATCTCCGACGTGCACTGGGGTGAGCCGGACGTACTGCTCATCGACCTGCCGCCGGGCACCGGGGACGTGACCATGTCCCTGATGAGCCTCCTGCCGGACGCCGCGCTGATCGCGGTGACCACCCCGCAGCTCGCGGCTCAGAAGGTTGCCGAGCGAGTAGGCCGGATGGCGCGTGACGCCAGGATGCCCGTCGCCGGAGTCATCGAGAACATGACCGGAGTCGCCTGTGGCTCCTGCGGCGCGACCACTCCCGTCTTCGGCACGGGTGGGGGCGCACGGCTCGCGGAGGCCGTCGACGCGCCGCTGCTCGGCCAGGTCCCACTTGACCTGGCGATTCGCGAGGCCGGCGATCTCGGCGTTCCGGCGGTGCTGAACACGCCCGACGCTCAGTCGGCGCTCGAGCTCGGCCGGATCGCCCGCGAGCTGCCCGTCGTGCGCCGTAGCCTGGTGGGCCGGCCGCTTCCGCTCTCGGTGGTGTGACGGCGAGTCCCGTCCAGCGAGCAGAGGAAGCCACCGTGGCACTGGCAGTCCGTCCGACCTGGGCCGACGTCGTGGCCGGTCTCACCGTCGCACTGGTGCTGATCCCGCAGTCCATGGCGTACGCCGAGATCGCGGGCGTGCCGGCTCGTCACGGCCTCTATGCCGCGGCTGCGGCGCCCGTGCTCGCCGCCCTGGCGAGCTCGTCCCCCTATCTGCAGACCGGACCGGTCGCGCTGACGTCGCTCCTGGTGCTGGGCGCCCTCACCCCGCTGGCCGAGTCGGACACCGAGGACTTCGCCCGCCACGCGGTGCTCCTCGCGCTGGTGGTCGGCGTCACCAGAGTGATCATCGGAGCGCTCCGGCTGGGATTCGTGGCGTATCTGATGTCGCAGCCGGTGGTCGCCGCGTTCACCTTCAGCGCCGCGGTCCTGATCGCCGGGTCTCAGGTTCCCGCTTTGCTGGGCACCTCCGGCAAGAGCGACAACCCGCTGGTGGCGGCGGTCGGCGCGGTCACCAGTCCTGGGGACTGGATACCGGTCGCGATCGCGATCGGTCTGGCCGCGATCGTCGTGACGCTCGGCGCACGCAGGGTCAGTCCCCTGGTCCCCGGCGCGTTCGTCGCCGCGCTGACGGCGTTGCTCCTGTCCACGGCCGGGGTGCTCTCCGTCCCCGTCGTCGGTGGCATCCCCAGCGGCCTGCCCGAGGTCACGTTCGCGTTGCCGTGGGAGGCACTGCCGTCCCTGCTGGTGCCGGGCGTCGTGATCGCCCTGATCGGATTCGCGGAGGCCGCGAGCATCGCCAGACGGTACGCCTCGGAGGACCGGGAGCGCTGGAGTCCGGATCGAGAGTTCGTGGGGCAGGGGCTCGCGAATCTCGGTGCCGCCGCCTTCTCCGGCTATCCGGTGGGCGGCTCGTTCTCCCGGTCGGCGCTGAACCGCCTCTCCGGCGCACGCACCCGGTGGAGCGGGCTGATCACCGGACTGACCGTCCTGGCCATCCTGCCCGTCGCGGCGGTTCTGTCCGACCTGCCCAGATCCGTGATGGCCGGGCTCGTGATCGCGTCCGTGATACCCCTCCTCGCTCTGCGCCCGATCGTCCAGGCGTGGCACCTCTCCCGACCACAATTCGGCGTCGCCCTGGTCACTCTCGTGGTCTCGATCGCCGCTGCCCCCCAGGTCCACTGGGGCGTCATCGCGGGCGTTCTGTGCGCCCTGGCGCTGCATCTGCTGCGTGAGCTGCGGCTCCACCTCGATGTCTGGAGCTCCGTCGATCCGGCCGGCGACCGGCAATCGGACGAGGCGACGCTTCACCTGCGCCCGGAGGGGGTGCTGTACTTCGGGTCCGCGCCCGCCCTGGAGTCACGCGTGCTCGACGAGTTGGTCGCACACCCTGAGCTGGCCGCGATGCACGTTCATCTTCAGCGATTGGGACGGATCGACCTCACCGGGGCCCTCGTCCTGCGCACGCTCGCGCGGGACCTGGCCCGGGCGGGAGTGTCGGTCACGCTCTCAGGCGCCCAACCACACAATCGCCGCCTCATCGAGGCCGTCTTCGCCGACGACCCGTTCGGCTATCACCCCGATGCCACGCCGTATTCGGGAGGTCCGCCCGGCCACACTCGTGAGTGAAGGGTGCGCGGCTCCCGAACTCGCTGCCCTCAGCCGACGAGCAGCACCCCGCCGAGCGCGACACCGGCGACGACGACCGTGGACACGGCACCGAGAGCCATCGCTCGGCCACCCGTACGAACCAGCCCCGCCAAGCGGACGCCGGACCCGAGACCGAAGAGAGCCGCGCTCAACGTGATCGTCTGCGCATGCTCGATCACGTTCAGGGCCGCGACCGGCACGACACCCGCGCTGCGCAACGCGACACATCCGAGGAAGGCGAGCACGAAGGCCGGGACGATCGGGGGCAGCTTGGCGCTCGTCACACCGGCGGACCGGCGATTCACCACGGCGGCACCGGCAACGACAGGGGCCAACAGCAACACCCGCGTCAACTTCACCACGATCGCGATCCCGACCGCGGCCGCGCCCGCCGGGCTGGCCGCGGCCACCACCTGAGCCACCTCGTGCACGCTCGCTCCGGCCCAGATCCCGTACTGGGTCGATGTCAGCCCCAGCGGCGCCTGCAGGAGCGGCAGCACGACCATTGCGATGGTGCCGAAGATCGTCACCATCGCGATGGCGGAGGCGACATCGTCCTCGTCGCCTTTCGCGGTCTCCTCCATCGCAGCGATCGCCGATGCGCCACAGATGGCGAATCCGGTCGCGATCAACAGGCTCTGTGGCCGCCCGAGCCGCATCCGCAGGCCGAGCCACATGGTGGCGAACAGGGTCCCCGTGAGGGTGATGACGACGAGCGCGATGACCGGCACGCCCAGGGTCAGGATCGACGCCAATGGGAGCGAGAATCCCAGAAGCACCACGCCGACGCGAAGCAGCTTCTTCATCGCGAACCGAAGGCCCGGCACGGCCGCGCGCGGGAGCAGTGAGAGGTTCGCCGCCACTGCCCCGAGGATGACCGACCAGGTCAGCACACCGACGGCGTCGACGTACCGGTGGACCAGGTTCGCGGCGGCGACTCCGAGCACGGTGACCACCAGTCCCGGGACCAGCGATGCCCAAGGGGAACGCGGCCGAGTCGTCGGAGCGTCCGGGCGCGGAGAACCGGTCATCGTCACGCTCTCAGCCTCGGACATCTCGATGAGACCCGGTAGCCGTCGCCTCGACATCAGGTCATACGCTGAACGCATGGCACCGCGACGGCCCGATCTCGACGATCTCGACGTCCTCGTGCTGGTCGCCACCTGCGGAAGCATCAGCGCGGCGGCCCAGGAGCTGGACGTCTCGCAACCGAGCGTCAGCAGGCGGATGGCCGCGCTGGAGCGCCGCCTGGGCGTGGACCTGCTCCGGCGCGACCGGCGGGGCAGCACGCTGACGCCGGCGGGCCGCGTCGTCGTCGACTGGGCAGCGACGCTCCTCGAGTCCGCCTCCCAGTTCACCCGGTCGGTCCAGACCCTGCGCGACGAGGCGGCGGTGACCGTGAGAGCCGGAGTCAGCATGACGATCGCGGAGCACCACGCGCCGGAGTGGCTCGCGCAACTCCACTCCCGGTCGCCGGAGACCTCCGTGTCGCTCCTCATCGACAACTCCACCGAGGTGGCCGAGGCCGTCGAGTCCGGCCGATCGGACATCGGCTTCGTCGAGTCACCCCGGGTGCGCGCCTCGTTGCACCGCCGGAGGGTCGGATGGGATCACCTCGTGGTCGCCGTCTCCCCTGAGCACGAGTGGGCGTCGCGGCGCGGCGCGATCGGGGCCGAGGACCTGGCGACCGGCAGTCTGCTCGTGCGTGAGTCCGGTTCCGGGACGCGAGAGACCGTCGAGGACGTGCTGGGCCGCAGCGGCCTCACCCTCGTGCCCGGGTTCACAATGGCGTCGAACACGGCCCTGAGGTCCGCCGCCGTCGCCGGTCTGGGCCCGGTGGTGCTCTCCGAGCTCGCCCTGCGAGCGGAGATCGTCACCGGCCGGCTGGTCGAGGTGGACGTGGCCGGGCTCGAGATGAAGCGCCCCTTGACCGCGATATGGCGCCGAGGAGAGCCGCTGGCGGGCGCGGCCGAGGACCTGCTGCGCATAGCTGCGCACGGAACCCCGCCAGGACAGCTGACCCGCGGCCAGCGGGCATCTCGCTGACCCTCATCCTCGTCCTGCTCCGATCCACTCCCGCGACGCAGCTGGGGCCCACGGCTGCTGCCGTGGGCCCCAGCTGCGCGAGGTGGGATCAGTGCTGATCAGACATCGAAGCGATCGGCGTCCATCACCTTCGCCCAAGCCGCCACGAAGTCGGCCACGAACTTCTCCCCGGCGTCGTCGCTGGCGTAGACCTCGGCCAGCGCCCGCAGCTCGGAGTTGGACCCGAAGACCAGGTCCACGCGGCTTCCGGTCCAGACGACCTCACCGGCTGGG